>CAMAJR010000091.1 GCA_945835885.1 uncultured Alphaproteobacteria bacterium | reverse complement strand
TAAAGCTATAAGCTTTCCGGAACCCCCAGACTATCTGGGGGTTTTCTTTTTACAACAAAAAACCCGCCGTAACAGCGGGCGGGTTTTAATCATATTATCCGAAAAAACGGTTTAGAAACCTTCGGTATCTAAGCGTTTGCGCATTTGTTTGCGTGCACGACGAACTGCCTCGGCCTTGCGGCGAGCTTTTTTCTCACAGTTCTTTTCATGGCAACGGCGCAACTTCATTTCACGGAAAACGCCTTCTCTTTGCATTTTCTTCTTCAAAATTTTCAAAGATTGGTTGACGTCATTACCGATAACCGTAACTTGAACCACTTAAATCACCCCTTTCGGCTTAATAAAATTACACTAAAGTGCGCTTTATGTAACACACTGTTTTATATTTTGCAAGCAAAAAATGAATTTTCGCTATGCAATAATATTCGGATTGATACTTGCCTCCACTTTATCGATTTTTTTAGCCAAACCGCTCTTGAGTGAATTAAGCTTGCGCGCCTGAAAAAAATCAACCGTTTTACTTTGTTTCAAAAGCCGCGACAAATCAGTATTTACATGGCGTTGCTCTAATTTGAGTTCACACAGCAAGAGTTGCAATTTAGCGGTTTTATCGTTTGTCATCATTTAGTTCTACGTCCTTTGTATATAATAAAGTTGTCAGAAACTTTATTTTTTTGTGGAATTTTTGTATCAAAGTTGTAATAGAGTATATATCATTTTGAGGTTAATTGCAATAAAAAAACGGAGAATTAAATGAATAAGATTAAAAAGATAGGAATTTTAACCAGTGGCGGCGATTGTGCCGGCTTAAATGCCGTTATTATGGCGGTCGTCAATGCGGCAACTCATTTCGGTTGGGAAGTTTATGGTATTCACGACGGCACAGATGGTTTAACCAACCGCCCGCTTTCGTATGAAATTTTAACCGAATCCGGTTTTTCCGATTCTCCTTGGCCGCGTTTGTCCGGCTCGTATCTAGGTTCGCTCAACACGGGCGTAAAAGAAGCTCCGGAAATTTTGGCATCCCGATTCGGTGAAGGTGTGAAAGAGCTCGGGTTAGACGCTGTTTTGGTTGTCGGCGGTGACGGTAGTATGACGATTGTCAGTAACTATTGCAAAATGGCCGGCGTAAAAATGATTGGTATTCCGAAAACTATTGATAACGATACTCCTTTGACCGAATTTTCCGTCGGTTTTAACAGTGCGTGTCAGGCCTGCACCAATGCTTTGGACGACTTATTGCTGACGGCACGTTCACACCATCGCGCTCTTATTCTTGAAGTTATGGGACGCGACGCCGGACACTTGGCAATGCACGCGGCAGTTGCCGGCTTTGCGGATATTTGTTTGGTTCCGGAAATTCCGTATTCACTGAACGGCATTATCAACAAGCTTGAAGAAGTCAAAAAGAGTGGTCGCACCCATGCGCTGATTGTTGTATCGGAAGGTGTTAAAACCGAAAACGGCGAGGCAATTACCGGTGGCGTCAATATGGTCGGCGAAAAAATCAACGGCGGCATCGGCGACTATTTGAGCAAACTGATTAACAACAACTATAAGGGTTTTCAAACACGCGTTACCAAACTCGGGCACATTCAACGTTCGGGCAATCCGACAACATTTGACCGCGGTTTAGCTGTCGTTCTCGGTTCGGAAGCGGTGCGTTTGCTTTCTGAAGGACACACCGACCGTATGGTTGCTCTTGCCGGCGGTAAGGTAACCTCATTTTCGCTCGATGATGTGGTTGCGACAGGCACAACCGGCTTAAACGAACATAGCCCGTATGTTATTGCGGCACGCAATATCGGTATGTATATCGGTGATTTAAAGTAATTTGCACTTTATAAACATCATACAAAAAGCACCTTATTAAAGGTGCTTTTTGTTATTGGCGGTGAGATAGGGATTACTTCGCTACGCTACGTTCTCCGGCGCTCATCGGCTAATGCCGACCGCGATACTTCCGTCTCGCTTTCGCTTGTCGTCGAACCCATTCCCTAGGGTTCAAATCCTTTTCACCTCATCAATAACAAAAAAACACCCTCCCGGGTGCTTTTTTGTTATTGGCGGTGAGATAGGGATTCGAACCCTAGGTACGCGGTAAAACGTACAATTGATTTCGAGTCAACCGCATTCGACCACTCTGCCATCTCACCGTAGATATTTCGTGTCGAACGTATCTTTATTATTCTATTTTATCCAGAATTGCAACACTTATTTTGAACTATTTTAATAAAATTGCATATGTGACTAAAAGTCATTGGCTGTTAGTCAACAGGTGCTAATACTTATCATACGCGAAGTAGATTATGAACAAACGACAAGACTGTGCTTTCTCACTTTTTCCAGTGCTTCATAGTAGTTATGAGTATTCAGTGAATAAATATACTCGTTTCTATGTGCTAAATCCCTTAATTCATCAGGGATTCGTGCCCTAATGTAGTATGTAGCATTCCTTCTTACCAATCTGTTGTGCCCGTTCATTGCTTTCTGATGCCTTGTGTAACACCTGCAAAAATCCATCTTTCAAGGCAATTTTTAGGGGGTGAATAAAAAAAATAACTCCTAACTTCAATAAGTTAGGAGTATGAATGGTAGCGAGGGTCGGATTCGAACCAACGACACGCGGATTATGATTCCGCTGCTCTAACCAACTGAGCTACCCCGCCA
>CAMAJR010000090.1 GCA_945835885.1 uncultured Alphaproteobacteria bacterium | reverse complement strand
TTTCGATTTATAACTTCTTCAGACAAAATTTATTTATAAGGAAAAGAAAATGACAGAAAATGTATCTCAGACAGAAAAAGCAGCACCAAAGAAAAAATCAAAATGGCTGCGTAAAACTTTTAAATGGCTGTTTCTCTCGATGATTTTGCTGATTATCCTGATTATCGGCGCTGTATATTATGTTATCAACCACTTAGATTGGCAATCAAAAGTGCGTGAACTCGTGCATATTTACGGCTCTCAAGTTGTCGGAACAGATGTCAATATCGGCCACATCGACATCTCACTCAAAAACGGTAACGGTGCTGTCAGCAATATTACGGTTGCCAACCCTGTCGGCTATGGCCAAGACCATATAATTAAACTCGGCAATATCGCTGTCAGCGTTGATAAAGATTCCGTTATGAAAGTCATTTCCGAAACCGCAAAAAAGTCCGGTTCAAAAGTTAAAACCATTGTCATCAACGAAGTGCGTATTTCTAAACCGGAAGTAACTTACGAACTGATGGATTTAGTCCGTAATAACGTCAATGATATACTGGAAAACATTAAGAAAAACACGGCAACATCCGCTAAAAAAGAAGAACCGAAACCGGTTGATAAAGATGCTCCGCAATATAACGTTGCCGTCAAAAAAGTTGTGGTAGAAGACGGGACGGCAACCGTTGCCGCCGGATTACTCGGAGTTTCTAAGTCTTTGAGCGTCAATCTGCCGACTATCACGATTAACAATTTGGGAACCGAAAAACAAGGTGTTTCGATTGAAACCGGATTGGCGCGTGTGTTTAAAGAAATTCTAAACACAACGGTAACAACCGTTAAAAATACCGATTTAAGCGAACTGCTCGGAGGCGTCAGCGGTTTAGCAAACGGTGCGCTTAACGCGGCAACCGATGCGGCAGGAAAAGCTGCGAGTGCGGCAACAGATGCGGCCGGCGCAGCCGTAAGCGGTGTGACCGACGGTGTGAAAAGCATCGGTAATGATATCGGCGGCTTGTTTAAATAGGTTAAGCAAACATATATATAATAAGAGTTCGAATCTGCACGGATTCGGACTCTTATTTTACCGATTCGGTCGATGATTTGCGTTTTAAGAGCATTTTTTACCGTTCAAAATGACGATAAAATCAGCATAAAATGCCTCTAAAATCTTCAAAATATCAATTTTATGCAAAAAAATGCATTTTTCTATGATAAAACAGCGATTTTGTTTTGACTTTAAAAAAAATCCCGTTCAAATTAAAGGCAGAGGCATAAATGACCTCTGCATACAATGTTCAAGAAAGGAAACGAAATGAATAAGACAGAATTTGTTGATGCAGTTGCTGAAAAAGCTGATGCATCGAAAGCTGCTACCGCACAAGTAATCAACGCTGCTATTGAAGTTATTACAAGTTCTTTGGAAAAAGGCGTTGCTGTTCAAATTACCGGTTTCGGCACATTTGAAGTTGCTGAACGTGCAGCTCGCAAAGGTCACAATCCGGCTACCGGAAAAGAAATCAAGATTCCGGCTTCTAAAGCTCCGCGTTTCAAAGCCGGTGCTGTTTTGAAGAAAGCTGTTAAATAATTTTGAACATCTTTACAAAAAAAATCCCTGTTGAGTTTTCAACAGGGATTTTTTTAGCATACCACATTTTTAGCCAAACCGCCGAGCGAAGTTTCTTTATAATCATTCTGCAAACTGAGACCTGTTTCATACATTGTTTTAATAATGCTGTCCAAGCTTACCTTATGTTCGCCCGTTCCGCGATATGCCAAGCGGCTGGCGTTCACCGCCTTAATCGCCGCCATCGCATTACGCTCAATACACGGAATTTGCACCAATCCCTTAATCGGGTCGCAGGTTAATCCCAAATTATGCTCCATTCCGATTTCAGCAGCATTTTCTATTTGATTGATATTTCCGCCCATAACGGCACATAGGCCTGCCGCCGCCATTGAGCAAGCCACGCCGACTTCTCCCTGACAACCGACTTCGGCTCCTGAAATCGAAGCATTGGTGCGATACAGCGAGCAAATCGCCGCTGCTGTTGTCAAATACACTATATCCGCCTTCTCGTCATAATATGCTTTTTTATGTGCAAATCTCTGATAATAGCGCATCACCGCCGGCATAATACCGGCCGAACCCATTGTCGGTGCCGTCACAATTTTACTGCCCGCGGCATTTTCTTCCGCCACCGCAAAAGCCCATAGATTTACCCAATCCAAAATATACAAAGCATCATCTATGTTGCTTTCAAAGTGTTGCATCAAACTTTCATACATTTTCGGCGCTCGACGGCGTAATTTTATACTGCCGGGCAAAATCCCTGTTTTATTGAGTCCGTCGTTAATATTTTGCTGCATAATTCGTGAAATTTTACGAATATATTTTTTAGTGTCTTCATCAGAATAAAGCGCACGTTCATTAGCCAACACAACGTCACTGATGGTCAGATGATTTTTCTGACAAATATTTTGCAATTCGACAAAGCTCGAAAAGTGATAAGGCACATCAAGCGGTTCTCGTTTTGTAATGATATTGATTTCATCTTGTCTGACAATCGAGCCGCCCCCGATAGAAAAATAAACTTCTTCAGCAATTGTTTGATTATGCTCATCTACGGCAACAAACTTCATACCGTTGGAATGCTCTTTGAGAAATATTGTTTTTTCCAACACAAAGTTTGTCTTAAACTCAAACGGAATATTTTTTTCGCCGCGCAACAAAAGAGATTTTTCGGCCTCAACCCGTTGAATATAATTTT
>CAMAJR010000089.1 GCA_945835885.1 uncultured Alphaproteobacteria bacterium | reverse complement strand
CGTGAACACGGCCGTATATCGGCAAGCCCAAAACTTTCCAAGTTTTTCTGCCGCCGCGATGTTTCCAGCTGTATAACGGCAAAAAGCCGAATAATTTGATTTTATGTGAGTGTTTAATCACTTGTCCTTTACCCATTTATTTTCCTCGTCCGCTTAAATATTACAACTTTTACTTGTATTTTTTACATTATATGCACTTATACCTTAATCAAATATAAATGTCAACCCCTAAAAAACATACAATACAGCATTATTGAGTTTTGGTTAAGAACTCAGCCCCGATAACTCAGTTAATATTATGCAAAAACAATATGTTAAATTAAATTTGCGGTAATTCTGTTTTGGGACTGATTTTTATTATCGGCAGAAAGCCGAACAGATAATATTTTATGGAGCCGTCTTTGGCTATTTTACGCCGTTTCAACATCGGAATACCCAAGATATTCCAAACTTTTTTACCGCCTTTTTCCTTCCATCCGCCAAGCGGTAAAAAGAACAGGAGTTTATATGTTTGGGAACGTTTTACCAACAAATCATCTTTCATATCCTTAAAGCGCTTTGTTTCGTATAAGTCGTGATACAAGCGCTCCGAAAGATGTTGCTTTGCCAAATCGCGCAAAAGACGAATATCATCTTTCGTTTCCCAACGCAAACTGCTGGCCAAAGTATAGAACATTTTTTCATAAAACTTGTCATACAATCCGAGTCTTTGCAGATTTTTCTCGAGTGCCGAAGCCGCTTGAATAAAGTATTCGTTTTTGCCGAAACGGTCGCTTGATGTTTGCGTGCCGATATTGGAGCGATAATGCACAAACGGCTTGTTAACAAAGCTGATTTTCTGCGCCGTTGCTATGGTTAAATAAATGCAGGTCAAATCGTTGCATTTCTTCAGATTTTCAAAACGCAGATTATATTTTGTGAATAAATCGTGCTTAATCAGCTTAGTCCACGGAGTCGGAAAACAAAAGTTAAACAGCTTATCGGAATATTCTTCCGGCTTAATCGGTGCATCTAAAACCATTTGCGGATTGAGCTTGCGCTGAAAAGTATTTCTTTCACACATTTGATCATAGGTATAATAACCGCAAACAACCATATCCGATTCTTCGTCCTTAGCTTTGTTATACATTTCTTCAAGCATTTCCGGCTCAAAAAAGTCGTCAGAATCCAAAAAGCTCAGAAACTCACCTTGAGCCGCATCAAGTCCGGCATTGCGTGCCGCTCCGGCATTTTTATTTTTTTGTGTTAAAACTTTTATGCGTGAGTCTTTTTGGGCATATTTTTGCAGTATATTCAACGAATTATCCGTTGAGCCGTCGTCCACACAAATAATTTCGAGTTCCGGCAATGTCTGATTAATCACACTATCCAAGCATTCCGGCAAATATTTTTCCACATTATACACCGGTATAATGACCGAAACTTTTGGCTTTTGCTGTTTTTTTCTCATAAATATTCCTTTAATTTTGTTATGATTATGGCTCGAAGATATAAGAGCCGCCGACAAATGTCAAGCGATAAAACATACACTTAACCGATTTGAACACAGCGCGGTGAAAATTTTCCTTGCCCGTTTGAGAAAATAAGCCGAATACTTTTTAACACATTTTTCCATCTTTTATAACATAGAGCGTTGAAAGCTGCGAAAAACATACATATTTAGGTAAAGGTTATAATTAACAATATGAGGAGAAAGATGATGACGTATAAATTTCTATCACTTTTAGCGGCAACGGGTATTATGTTCGGTGCATTTTCGGCGGCAAATGCCGGAACCACACCGTCTGCTGCAGGAACGGAAAAGCCGATTAGCCAAGTCAGCGATGTCAGCAATATGCCGGACGATACAACGGTTTATATTCAGGGTTACTTAATCCAAAATTTAGGCAACGAAATGTATATGTTTCAAGATGACAGCGGCACTATCGCTATTGAAATAGATGAAGATTTACTTGCCTCAAATGCCGTCCAACCGAACGCTCTCGTATGGATTGTTGCTGAGGTCAATAAAGACGGACAAGTTACCTCTTTGGAAGCCGAAGAAGTCCAATTGTTACCGTCTCAGGCAACCAATACAAAGTAATCGCTTAAATCCTCCGAATTTTCGTTAATTTCGGAGGATATTTACGTCGAATGATAAGAAAAATATTATTTTAAATAAGAAAATACTTTACACTTTGTAACCGATATGTTATAAAATTTGTCAGAATGGATTGTTCGGCCAATTTATTCTACTGAGCGGAATACTGTTTTACTAAAACAGTATTCTTTTTTTAAACATCAGAAACCGTGCGTTTTTTTGGGACGTGCGGTTGCTTTTTTTATAACATTTTGAAAAGGAAAAGAAAATGAACGCAACAGATGAGCACACAGGAGGCCCCAATGGATATTTGGGACGAAATTAAAAAACTGTCCGGCTACCAATCCGGTAACGGCGGAGTGGATAGTTACGGGGTTGACCACAGCGGATTTTCAACGCGTGATGAGTTGGAATATCAAAGTGCGCGGTTGGCAAGAGAAAATCAAAAAAGCCAAACAGTATGAAAAACTTATCTATGCCGCAGGACGTTTAAGAGAAGCCAACGGCGCCATCAGAGGCTGTATAAAGTAAAAACTTTTTCTATAAATCTTATAAAATTTTTATATCCTGAATATTATCAACCTTAAAGGAACGGTTTTCTTGCCGCATTTCACAAAAGGCTTTCAGATATAATTTATCATCTTCAAACGGATATGGATTTTCACTCTTTTCGTTATTTAAATCTACCCCATAAGCCAATCTTTGAGGAACAACGATTCTTACTGTGTCTTCGTTTTTGTATAGTGAATTAGAATGATACTTTATTTTTAATTTTTTCCCTTCTTCTATTGCTTGTCTTATAATTTTTTCTTTTTCATCTATTTCTACACTTATATCATCGGTTAAATCATTTATAACAGATGTATCATCTAACTGCTTATAAAATTCAACGACAGCTTTACTGACTGTAACTGTTGTATGGTCAAAATTTATCGGATATAATCCTTGTAGAGAACGTGTTCTACTTAATGCTACGTATGCTTGTCCATCAGCAAAAACTCTTCCACAATCAACTATTAGCTTATCAAATGTCATTCCTTGTGATTTGTGAATAGTAATTCCGTAAGCTAATCGCAAAGGATATTGAT
>CAMAJR010000088.1 GCA_945835885.1 uncultured Alphaproteobacteria bacterium | reverse complement strand
CATTCGCCTCCTCAGGATGACAAAAAAGAAAACGCTCCTTAGGATGACGCTCAAGTTCTTTGCACATATTTCAACAAATTCGTTTAATAGAGCGATAATAATTTGAAACTTTACTTGTTCAGCTCGGCGCGAATCGCGGTTGTGGAACGCACCGGCAACAAATCTTTCGGAATGCGGTTGCTGACGACATAACGCACGCCCAATCCCTCGACAAACGCACGCTTTTCGGCGCTGTCGCCATCGGAGTTCACAAAGAAAATATCCGGCTTAACCTGTTTAATTTCTTCAACAAAGTCAAGTTTTCCGGAACCGCGGGCAACAAATGCCTGATGCACAAAGCGTATGGCCGAAACCATATACAACCGCTCGTTTTCATTATAGAGTGTTGGACGGTGTTTAAGCTCTTCCACCGTTTTATCCGAGCCGATGGAAACATACAAATCGCCGTATTGCGAGGCCTCTTCAAAAAAGCGAATATGCCCGCTGTGCAACACATCAAAACACCCCGATACAAATACTTTCATCTTATTTATCCTCTATACTCAACAACGGTATAATTCCGAACAATTTATACGATTTTTTATACGGAACGCAAGGTATATTTTTCGATTTCTTTTTCTTTGCCCGTTTTTGTTCTAACTTTCGGTGAATTGCTTCTTGTTTGTCAATTTCAAAATCGGCTAATTCCTGAGGGGTATAGTAGACATAATTAAAGCGTATATGTTCTGCTTTTCTGGCACGCTTATTTTTAGGGTCCATTGTAACGCCGTTGAGCCAAAAACGACCGACGATAAAATCAAGCAATTCAACTTGTTCACCGGCAGAAACCAAACGCAAGTTCAATTCCGTATCGGCACAGAATCTGTAGCTTTCGTCATACAGGCCGTATTTATTAAACAAAGTCCGACGATAAAATGCGGATTGGTGCGCCATTGAATATTTCAAGAAAGTCAGCTTGTTAATCGGTTCTTTATATTGCCATATATATGATTTTATCCCTTTTGGGTCAAAACGTTCTTCTTCTGCTTGCAAAATATTTACCGAATATATTTTGTCTTTGAAAACTTTTTCGAGTGCATCATAAGTGGCATATTCATCACCACCGTTCAAAAAATTCAACCACTCACCGCGCGCCTTTTTAATTCCCTTATTCATCGCATTATACAAACCGCCGTCTTTTTCGGAAATCAGAATATTGATGCGGTCGGCATATTCTTTGAGCACATCAACTGTGCCGTCGGTGGAACCGCCGTCAACCACAATCCACTCAAAATCCTGCCAAGTTTGATTCACAATACTTTTGCATGTGCGTTCGATTTCATCTTTGATATTATAGCAAATTGTAATGATGCTTAATGCCGGATTTTGTTTTTTCATCTTACTTATCCTCAATACTCAAGAACGGAATAAAGCCGAAAAGTTTATAGATTTTAATACTGCGGGTCGGAGCTTTCAAAACGGGTTGAACCGTCTTAGTTACGCCCTTTCTGAAAGGGTTTTGCAAATTATAAAAATGTTTCCACAAAACAGCATTCATCAGATATACCCGTTGGTCCGAATGATATTTTTTTATATCCAGTGTAAATGTGGGCGAGAAGAGCCGTTGGTCCTTGTTGCTGTAATGTGCCCCTTCTTCACCGATATTGGAGATTAAATTTTTGGTCGGAAAAATTGTCAGTCCTTTCTGCTCGGCAATACAAAAATTCCATGGGAAATACCAACTGTTGATTTCGTTTCTTTTAACTCTTTGCAGAATATAATTCCAATATTGTTTTATATTGAAAAATGATGAGATATTCTCAACAACATCATCATTGATATCCGAAACATCCAAGCGAAATTTCTGCCATCTGTCTGCCCAAGTTGCCCAACCCCAACAATGTGAAACCGAAGCAAATTCATAAGCATACGGGCTTTCAACTTGTGCTACGGGCAAATAACCGACGATACTGAATACCTTTTTATCGTTTTTATATTTATCGAGCAATTTTTCGCAAAATGTAAAAAACGACGGTGAAGGCAGACAATCGTCTTCCAAAATAATACCTTCCGGCTCGTTTTCCAAAAACCAGGTTATCGCACCCGAAACGCCTTTACCGCAACCGCCTGAGTTTTCATCCAAAAAGCGCGTTTTGACTTCGCATGGCCAGTCAATATGGCTTAAAAGATAGTCACGCACTTCCTGCACTTTTTCTTTTTCACCCTCTTTATCCGGACGCGGACCGTCGGACGCAATATACAACCGCGGCGGTTTAGCTTTGGCAACCGCGGCAAACACATCTTTTAAGCAATCCAACCGATTAAATGTCGGCAGAAGTATGGCCGTTTTCATCAGTATCCCCATATTTTTTAACGAATTCTTCTATATCAAAGAACATTTTTTCAACATCTTGCAACTTGTCATCCGGCCAATTCCACCATTGAATTTTTTGCATTTTTTCAATGATATGCGACGGAAAACGATACTTTATGACACGCGCCGGCACACCGACGGCAATGGCATACGGCGGAATATCTTTATTAACAACCGCACCGGCACCGATAACAGCACCGTCTCCGATTGTAACACCATCTAAAATACAAACATTCATCCCGATAAACACATCATTGCCGATAACTATCGGTTTACGTTCTTCTATTTTATTCTCAGCACAGAAAGTCATTCCGTTCTGTTTGCTTGTCGAATAAAAACACGGAGCTGTCGATATGCCGTTTGTCGGATGAATGCCCCAGCCGCAAATTAAGTTAGGGCCGATGGAACAGAACTTCCCTATTTTGGTCATAGATATATGTGAATTACTTGAAACATAAGTTCCGCGCCCGATTTCAACCTGTTTCCCTATTTGATACGGCTTATACATTTTCACTTCAGGGAAAGACTTCTCTTCCGACTTAGCATTACCCGAATAAGGATACTTAGGTTCGCTCATCTTTTCCTTAATCGAAAACAGCGGTATAAAACCAAACAACTTCCAGCGTATTTCTTTTTTCATTATTTACAGTTCCTTACACCAATTTTTTGCTCACTTTGAGCATCAAAATCCCTAAAATATAATATTTCGATACGCCTTTTGCTTGGTCGTGAACACGGCCGTATATCGGCAAGCCCAAAACTTTCCAAGTTTTTCTGCCGCTGCGAGGTTTCCAGCTGTAGAACGGCAAAACGCCGAATGATGTGATTGTATGGG
>CAMAJR010000087.1 GCA_945835885.1 uncultured Alphaproteobacteria bacterium | reverse complement strand
AGGAAATGAAGAATTTCTACCTAAAGATATAAAAAATAAAAATGTAACTATAAATTATATGATTTTGAATCAAGGACACAAAAACGAGTTAACATTTTTAAATAAAATGACAATTATTGAAAAAATTGAAAATATGGAAGCTTTTGGTTTTAACGTTAAACTATCTTGGGTTAATGACATAGATTTATATCCTAAAAAAGTAACAGAGGTTGCCGATGCAGAATAATCAAAAAATACCTGAGGGGTGGAGTGTTAAGAAACTTGGAGAAGTAACAACGTTGCTGACAAATGGGTTTGTAGGAAGTGCAACACCTCATTATACTGAGGATGAAACAGGAGTTACTTATATACAAGGTTTCAATGTAAATATTAATTCTTTTGATTTAACAGGAATCAAAAAAGTTACATTAGAATTTCATAAAAAGAATAAAAAATCATGTCTACAAGAAGGAGATTTGTTAACCATTCAGACGGGTGATATAGGTGTAACGGCAAGAGTACCTAAATATTTAGCCGGTTCCAACTGTCATGCTTTAATTATTTCACGATTTGATACGGCCATTTGTAATTCCAAATTTTATTTGCAATACTACAATTCATCAATCTGCCAATCCCGTTTTAAAAAGATTGAAACAGGATCAACAATGAAACATCTCAATGTGGGTGATTTGGAATCTGAATATATTCCTGTTCCACCATTACCGGAGCAGGAGAAGATTGCGGGGATATTGGGGACGTGGGATGAAGCGATTGAAAAGCTGACGAGCTTAATAGAGCAGAAAAAACTCCTCAAAAAAGGTCTGATGCAAAAACTCCTCACCGGCAAAACCCGCCTCCCCGGCTTCATCCAACCTTGGAAAGAAGTTAAACTCGGAGAAATGGGACATATTACCTCTGCAGGGGTAGATAAAAATATCGTTCCTGGCGAACAAAATGTAATTTTGCTCAACTACATGGATATTTACAAAAAGGATTTCATTTACAAGAATGATATAAAACAAATTGTTACGGCGCCAGATAGAAAAATTAAAAACTGCAATGTATTAATGGGTGATGTATTTTTTACGCCATCATCTGAAACAAGGGATGATATAGGTCACTCCGCAGTTATAATGGAAAATATTCCGGGAGCAGTTTATAGTTATCACATTGTGAGATTTAGACCACTTTTAAATCACTTAAATAGAAAATTTTGTGCTTATGCCTTTAAGACCTCAAAATTTTATAAACAGGCATATTCATTATGTGAAGGAAGTGGACAACGTTATGTTTTATCTCAAGATGATTTTAGAAATATGAAAGTCTGTATTCCATCCGATATATCCGAACAACAGGCAATTGCGGATGTTTTATCAACGGCAGATGATGAAATTAACTTACTTAATCAAAAATTAGAAGCCTTAAAGGAACAAAAGAAAGGCTTAATGCAACAACTCTTAACCGGCCAAACCCGCGTGAAAGTGAACTAAGGAGCAGGATATGGATAAAAATGCAAATAGATTTTTGAAAGGTGTTTTAACTGGTTTTTCTTGGGTTATGAGAGTTGTATCTGTTAAAAAATTTGCAGAACACGATAATAATGCAGATAGATTGGCACATTTGGGAATTCATATTGGTGGTGAAGTTTTAATGAACGAGATATCAAAGGCATTAGATAATGATTATCAGAATGAGCTAAACAAAGAAAGGCTTGTTCTGATAGAATCTACAGATATTGAAAAAAATAAGGAAATTTCGGAGTAATAGCATGACCGCACACCACATTCTTCCTGATTTTGATGAAGCAAGCAGTTCGCAAATTCCGGCGATTTTGCAACTGATAAATATGGGATATACTTATATCCCGCGCCATGAGGTGGATAATCTTCGCGATGGTAAAAACCAATATATTTTGCGCGATATTGCACACAAAGCAATACGAGCCATCAATCCGCCGGAGATATCGGATAAAAGCATTGATGAGGCTTTGTTTGCGTTAGAAAAGATCAAACTTGATGACGGTGTGGTTAAGGCTTCGGAAGATGTGTTTTCTGATATTTTAGGAGGGCGCTCTGTTTCGGAGATTATTGACGGCAAACGCACCTCTCCGCAACTGAGGTTTATTGATTGGAAAGAGCCGAAAAATAATCAATTTCATGTGGTTGCAGAGTTTGAACTGGAAGAAGACCAAAACCGTCGTCCGGATATTGTGTTGTTCGTTAACGGTATTCCTTTCGCGGTGATAGAAAATAAAAAAGCATCTGTTCCGGTTGATGAAGCAGTCAGTCAAATGATACGCAATCAAAAGTTTTCACAAACACCAAAGTTCTTTTTGTTTCCGCAGATTTTAATAGCGACAAATATCAATCAAATCAAATATGGCACAATGCTGACGCCTTTTGAATTCTATTCGGTGTGGAAAGAAAAAGATGCTCCGAAAGATTATGAACAAAAGGTATTGAAAAGCGTTAATAATCCTGTTGATGCTAAAACTGTGGCGCAAATCGGTGAAGATTTGCTACGCAGTTCTTACAAGCAGGAACCTAAACAGAGCCTAACCGCACAGGATTATGGTATTTACAGCCTATTAGAACCAAATAGATTGCTGGATTTGGTACGGAACTTTATCATTTATGATAACGGTGTTAAGAAAATTACACGCTATCAGCAGTATTTTGCTATCAAAAAGACGATTGCAAAAATTCAAACTATGAACGAAAACGGTAAACGTCGCGGTGGTTTGATTTGGCATACTCAAGGAAGCGGTAAATCGCTGACAATGGTAATGCTGGTTAAAAACTTGATTGAAACGATTACCAATCCGCGTGTGATTGTGGTAACCGATAGAACGGACTTGGATGTGCAAATTCGTGATACTTTTGCGGCATGCAATATCAAAGCCGGTGTGCAACAAGCAACTTCTTGTGCCGATTTGGTCAAGAAGATTAAATCCAAAACTTTGGACGTTATCACAACATTGGTGCATAAATTTGATAAACCGACCGACTTTGTGGATGATGATAACAACTTATTTGTTTTAATTGATGAAGCGCATCGAACACAAGGCGGTGATGCTAACGCGATGATGAATAAAATGTTGCCGAGAGCTTGTCAAATTGCTTTTACCGGTACACCCTTGATGAAAAAAGTTCCGAAGCGTTTGGAGGGTAAAGTTATATCTAAATCACAATCAATTCAGAAGTTTGGGGGTTTGATTGATGAATATACGATTTCGGAAGCGGAAAAAGATGGTGCTGTTTTACCGCTTATTTATCAAGGACGCTTTGTTGACCTGACAGTTGATAAAATTGCTGATAAATTTTATGAGCGTTTGGCTTCAAAATTTACGGAAAGCGAACGAAAAGACTTTGCAAAAAAATGTATTTCTTCTTCGG
>CAMAJR010000086.1 GCA_945835885.1 uncultured Alphaproteobacteria bacterium | reverse complement strand
TTACAAAACTAAATTATGTGGACGGGACGCAAAATGAGGCATTATGGAAAACAAATCTCCGCGGTGGTGGAAATGATATTCAACTAAATAATGTATTGCGTGAATATCCTGAAATTATGGATAAATTGGATAAAACCATATCAGCGACACATCCTAAAAAGGTTGAACAAACGCATAAAGCTGTTGTTTCAGCAACACCAGCGCAACAAAAAACGACAAAATATATGTTGTCATATAAATTTTTCAAATACATTCCGCTTTATACTTACAAAAAACGTGGTGGAAATCAAGTTTGGAAGCTTTTCGGAATTCCTGTATGGCGCAAGCGCAAATTTGCCGATAATCAAACCATTAAATACTATCTTTTCGGATTGCCTTTAATTGACAGATTGCAAAAATAAATAGCCCCATAGGAGATAATATATGACTAAAATTTCGTTTTTTTCCGTAACGACCGATTATGAAACAACTGTTTACAAGATTCTCGGTATTCCTGTATGGAAAGTGCGTAATATCTTTGATGTTACAACCAATACTGCAGCCGAAAAATATTATCTGTTTGGTCTTCTGCCATTGGCGAAAACAGTCTCCGAATATGAGCCCGAAAGTGAATACGTCTCACTTGATTAAATCTTTCACCACTTCGGCGGCCATAATCAGCCCCGCAACCGGCGGCACAAACGCCGTCGAGCCGGGGGTGGCCCGCCGATTTGGTGATTCGGCCGCAACTTCCGCATTCGGCGCCGGCTTCAGCGGCATTTCTTCCGAATACACCACCTTCAAGTGCTTAATTCCGCGCTTGCGCAACTCTTTACGCATAACGTGAGCCAACGGGCAGACGGCTGTCTTATAAATATCCACCACCTTAAACGCCGCCGGATTCAGCTTATTACCGGTTCCCATCGCCGAGATAATCGGAACACCCGCCGCATCTGCCGCCATCGCCAACCCGATTTTCGCGCTGACCGTATCAACAGCGTCCACCACATAATCGTATTGCGTAAAGTCAAATTCCGCTGCATTTTCCGGCAGAAAAAATGTATTATATGTCCGCACTCTGCAATCCGGATTGATTGCCGCCACACGCTCCGCCGCCGCATCGGTTTTATATTGCCCGATTGTCTTATGCGTCGCCAAAATCTGCCGATTGAGATTCGTTAAGCTGATAACATCGTTATCCACCAAATCAAGCTGTCCGACCCCCGAACGCGCCAATGCCTCGACAGCATAGCCGCCGACTCCGCCAAGCCCGAATACCGCCACCCGCGCTGCCGCCAATTTTTCAAGCGCCGCCGCACCGAGTAACATTTCCGTTCGCAAAAACTGATTTGACATTTATTTATCCTCTAAAATCCGCCGCAGAATACCCTCGTTTTGCACCAACAATTTTTCCGCCTGCGCCTTATCACACTTTTTCGCCAGCATCACACACGCGGTTTTTACATTTTGCGCTGTTTGCAACACTTCTGCCGCCACCGTTTTATCAACGCCGCAAATTTCACTCACATAACGCACGGCACGCTCGCGCAATTTTGTATTATGAATCTGCAAATCAACCATATAATTATGATATGTTTTGCCGATTCGGACCATAGCACCGGTCGAGAGCATATTAACAATCATTTTTTGCGCCGTTCCGGCCTTCATTCGCGACGAGCCGGAAATTGCCTCCGGTCCGACTTCCGCACACAAAAATATATCGGCGAACGGCTTAAATTTTGCTTCCGGATTCGATGTAATCGCAATTGTTGCACTCCCTTTTTGCCGTGCCAAACGCAAGACTTCAAGTGTGTATTGCGGATTTCCGCTGGCAGAAATTGCCACCACCGTATCATTTGGAGTCGGCGCAAAATCGGCTAAATCTTCAGCGGCAAAATCCGCGCTGTCTTCGGCATTTTCCACAGCATAACGCACCGCTTTTTCGCCACCGGAAATATATGCTTTAATTATATCGTCGCGCACACCGTAAGTCGGCGGCATTTCCGAAGCATCTAAAATTCCGATTCGCCCGCTGGTACCGCTCCCAAAATAAGCCATACGCCCGCCCGTGCGCAATTTTTCGGCAATCATATCAATTGCCGCCCCAATTTGCGGCAAAATTTGCTCAACAGCCGCAGCAACTTTTTTATCTTCCGCGTTAATAAGCCGCGCGATTTCCGCACCGTTTTGCAAATCTATCTCACTCGTGTTCGGATTTATATTTTCGGTCACCGTCATCATATTTTGCCTCATTTCAATAAGTTATCTGATTATAACACGCATATTTTAACAAAATATAAAAAAAAGGTTGACATTCTCGAAAAAATAATGATTATAAGCATTGAGCCGCCGGAAACGGTGTGTTCAAAAAGCCCCTGAAGAAAGAATATAACGGAGGGGTGGCAGAGCGGTCAAATGCAACGGACTGTAAATCCGTCGACTTTCGTCTACGATGGTTCGAATCCATCCCCCTCCACCACTAAAATCTCTCTTGAGGGGTTTTTAATTACGATGTTAAGCTTATAAGCGGGTGTAGCTCAATGGTAGAGCAGAAGCCTTCCAAGCTTACTACGGGGGTTCGATTCCCCTCACCCGCTCCAATTCCTTAACATTGCAACGTTTTTAACATTATAAATAAAGTAGGATAATAAACATGGCAAAAGAAAAATTTGAGCGGACGAAACCGCACTGCAACATTGGTACGATTGGTCACGTAGACCATGGTAAAACAACCTTGACAGCCGCTATTACAAAAGTGTTGGCAGAAGAAGGTGGTGCAAGCTTTACGGCATATGATCAAATTGATAAAGCACCGGAAGAACGCGCACGCGGTATTACCATTTCGACCGCACACGTTGAATATGAGACGAAGAATCGTCACTATGCCCACGTTGACTGCCCGGGCCACGCCGACTATGTTAAGAACATGATTACGGGTGCGGCACAAATGGATGGTGCAATTTTGGTTGTGTCAGCTGCTGACGGTCCGATGCCGCAAACACGTGAACACATTTTGCTTGCACGTCAAGTTGGCGTTCCGGCGATTGTTGTTTACATGAACAAAGTAGACCAAGTAGATGATCCGGAATTGTTGGAATTGGTTGAGATGGAAATTCGTGATCTTTTGAGCTCTTACGGCTTCCCGGGTGATGAGATTCCGATTGTAAAAGGTTCGGCTTTGGCAGTTTTGGAAGACGGCGACAAGAAGATTGGCCATGATTCGATTATTGAATTGATGGAAAAAGTAGATGCTTACATTCCGGAACCGGTACGTCCGTTGGATCAACCGTTCTTGATGCCGATTGAAGACGTGTTCTCGATTTCGGGCCGTGGTACGGTTGTGACCGGCCGTGTTGAACGCGGTGTTATTCACGTTGGTGATGATATTGAAATTGTTGGTATTAAACCGACCCAAAAGACCACATGTACAGGCGTTGAAATGTTCCGCAAATTGCTTGACGAAGGTGAAGCAGGCGATAACATCGGTGTGTTGTTGCGTGGTACAAAGCGTGAAGAAGTTGAACGTGGTCAAGTTTTGGCTGCACCGGGAACGATTAACCCGCACACCGACTTCACCAGCGAATGCTATATTTTGACGAAGGAAGAAGGCGGTCGTCATACGCCGTT
>CAMAJR010000085.1 GCA_945835885.1 uncultured Alphaproteobacteria bacterium | reverse complement strand
TGGTATCTTTTTTGGGAAATGGGGAAAAATAAAAAATAGATACGCGACCAGACCAGCGCACAAATGCGCCTATAAATGAGATTGATGAAAAATCGGAAAGTGCCGGAAAATAAGGGATATAGAGGGTATAAATTGCGCTAAAATCACACCCGAGAATTTAAAACAAAAAAACCTCTTCTTTGCGAAGAGGCTTTTATATGGTGGGCGCTGTAGGACTCGAACCTACGACCAGACCGTTATGAGCGGCCGGCTCTAACCAACTGAGCTAAGCGCCCGACGCTTTCGCTACATTATGATAACTCATTTGGTTAGTCAAGAGATTTTTTTTTGCAATTTACATTTTTTTTTCGCTCTATTGAAAAAATTGATAAAAAGTTCTAAAAAAAACACAGCTATTTTGAACGCTGTGCCAAAATTTTTTGCTTGCTGTGCCAGCTCGGACATCAAAAAGCTATAATATCATACCATTGCAACGATGACACGGCACTTTGGAAATGGTCGAAAAATGTTTTCGACTCTTTAGGATTAAAGCTCTTAAACGACCGGTATTTTTTAGGGGAGGCAAAACTGTTTGACAAGGCATTATATATTGATGAAAAATAGGATTTTAATGTAGATATATCTTATTTCCGACTTGACTTGAGAGTAAAACTAAAAAATAAATCAACTACATCAAACCCTAAAGGAATATAAGAAAATGACAATGTGGTATGTGATTATGTGGACGGCGCTGATGTTGACAGGAACTGCTCTTGTTTATGTCAGTAACCGAGTGTGTCGATTTGAGGTGGTTAAGCGACAAACCGAAGGTAATGAAAAAATTAAAGCAATGATCGGCGGCGGCACGGTGTTCGGCATATTTTCATTGGTCAGTATTTGGCTTAATTTTATAAACGCGATTGTCTGTATTATTTATTTTGCGCTGGCTTGGCTGATTTGCGATGCGGTATTTTATATGATTTCTCAAATACGCGGCAAGCCGTTCAAGCGGTATTATGCCGGAGGTGCTGCAATTATACTTGGTTTGACGGCGCTCGGAGCAGGGTGGTATTTGGCGCATAACGTGTGGCAGACAAATTATATTATATCATCGTCCAAAAAAATTACGCCGCTCAGAATTGCTTTGTTTTCAGATTCTCACATTGGCACAACGTTTAATGCCGACGGATTTGCCGCACATATTGATTCAATACAGGCACAAAATCCGGATATTGTCATTATTGCCGGTGATTTTGTTGATGATGATACTTCGCGCGAGGATATGATTAAGGCAACGCGCAAACTCGGTTTGCTGAAAACGTCATCCGGAGTTTATTTTGTGTTCGGAAATCACGATAAAGGTTATTACGGCGCGGCACATCGCGGTTTCAGCGGTGCTGAATTGGTGGCAGAGTTGCAGAAAAACGGTGTGCAGGTTTTGCGTGATGAGGTGAGGGTAATCGGCGATTCTTTTTACCTAATCGGGCGTCGTGATTTTTCTGTTGAACGCGAGCAGGGTGGTCATCGGCTCTCAATGACGCATTTAACAAAAGATTTAGATAAAAGCAGATTTATGATTGTGGCCGACCATCAGCCGACGGATTATGCCAATCAAGCGGCGTCCGGTGTCGATTTGGTGCTGTCGGGACATACGCACGGCGGGCAACTGTTTCCGTTTAATCAGGTCGGCAAGTGGATAGGCGCCAATGATATGATTTATGGACACGAAAAACACAAAAACACCGATTTTATCGTAACATCAGGTCTTTCCGATTGGGCAATAAAATTCAAAACCGGCACCAAGTCCGAATTTGTCATTATAGATGTTCAACCGCAAGAGTAGGGCATATAAAGCCGATGTGATACCATAAAAAAAATCCTCCGCCGAATTCACCTTCGACGGAGGATTTTAGTAAGTTTTTCTGCTATGTATGGTTGGAACGGATGTTGTCGTGATGAATAACAGATTTTTTTCTTTGCCGTTCATTTTTAATAATGCAATATACCGTAAGACTCAAAAAGCACAAGAGAAGCCAACCGACCATTATCACTGTCAATGTGTAGTTGCGATGAAAGGCCTCTTCGATTTGCGCTTCGTTCCATTCGCCGAGCATAAACATTATGCCTTGATAGCTGCTGTTTGAACCTGTCATTTCTGCAACCGTAACCTGCATACCGGCAACCGGCGCAATAACAATATCAGTGCCGACACGCGGATGAGTTTTACCGGTAAAAACTTCCGTAACAGGATAACGCATCGAATCAATTTCGACATACATCAGACCGCGCTCATGCACAACGTGCGTCACACCCAAAATTTTCGGTCCGACCGGTGCACTGTCAAAGCAAGAACAGTTGACCAAAAGCAATGCAATAAGCATTGTAATCCAAAACATCAAAAATCTTTTCATAATTATATAGAATTTAAATTAAATATATATATCATAATTTTCGTTTATCTGGACTTTAATCAAAAAGCTGTGTTAAGTCAAGGATTTGTTTGCGGAAAATCAATTATTTTACCAAAATCAAACAATTAGATATAAGGTATTATTATACCATACAGATAAAATATTGAAAAAATATGTATTTTTTAGTTGACAAGTGCAAAAGTTTATGTATATTTACACCGAATTAACATTAACAAATGAAAGAGATTAAAATGATTTCTACACATACAACAAAACCGTCGGACATCGAGAGAAAATGGTATGTTGTCGATGCCGAAGGTGTTATTTTGGGTCGTCTTTCTGCCGAAATCGCCAAGATTTTGCGCGGTAAGAACAAACCGTATTTTACACCGAATTTGGACTGCGGCGACTATGTCGTTGTTATCAATGCCGACAAAGTGAAGCTGACCGGTAAAAAGTTGGCGAACAAACACTATTACAAGCACACCGGATATGTCGGCAGCGTAAAAGATACGACAGCCGGCAAAATCTTGAGTGGCCGTTTTCCGGAACGCGTCATTCAAAAAGCCGTTGAGCGTATGATTTCACGCAATCCGCTCGGACGTCAAATGATGACAAAGCTGAAAGTATATGCCGGTTCGGAACATCCGCATACGGCGCAAAATCCGGTTGTTTGGGATTTTGCTTCTCAAAACTCTAAGAATAAAAGGAGTGCATTATAATGGTTGCTAAGAAGAAAATCGAATCTTTGCAGGATATTAAATCTGCAACAACCGCTACGGAAGAACCGAAAGCGACACGCAAGGCCGTAAAAGATAAAAAAGGCCGTTCGTATGCTACCGGCAAACGTAAAGATGCCGTTGCACGCGTATGGATTATGCCGGGTAAGGGCAACATCACCATCAATGATAAGTCGATTGATGAATACTTTGCTCGTCCGGTTTTGAAAATGGTTATCAATCAACCGTTTGCCATCACCAATCGTGAAAACGAATTTGATGTTGTATGCACGGTTAAGGGTGGCGGTTTGTCCGGTCAGGCCGGTGCGATTAAACACGGTATTTCTAAGGCGTTGAACGAATATGAGCCGGAATTGCGCACAACATTAAAGAGTGCCGGTTTCTTGACTCGTGATGACCGTGTGGTTGAACGTAAGAAATACGGTAAAGCCAAAGCTCGCCGTTCTTACCAATTCTCCAAGCGTTAATTGGTACGAAGAAAATATCTTTATTTTCAATGGGTTGGGATTTTTCTCAACCCATTTTTCGTATTCACAAGCTTTGCTGAACCCCCCATTAAAATGGGGGGTTCAGCAAAGCTTGTAATAAAAACGCCATAGTTTATTTTCTATGGCGTTAGCAATAAAAAAATGTATTTTATTTAGAGTAGCAAGAGGAACTTTTAACAACCTCCTTAGATATATCTATTATTTTGTTTGTTATACCAAAA
>CAMAJR010000084.1 GCA_945835885.1 uncultured Alphaproteobacteria bacterium | reverse complement strand
AGCTATAAGCTTTCCGGAACCCCCAGACTATCTGGGGGTTTTCTTTTTACAAAAAAAAACTCTCCGCAATGGAGAGTTTTTGTATTGGTGATCCCAACGAGATTTGAACTCGTGTTGCAGCCTTGAGAGGGCCGCGTCCTAACCACTAGACGATGGGACCGTTCACGCTGTTCGGTCATCTGTATAACGCAACTTATGCCAAAATGCAAGCACTTTTTACATTGTCGACAAATTTTGCGCACACCACGATTTCTTAGATGCTAAAATCCAAACTGTCAAATTATTTTTAATAATCCTGTTAATAAATATTAACAAACACTTTTCATTTATATTGTTTTGATTAAACTTAAAAACATCGTGGTTAATTTTTTTCGAAAGGCGGGAAATATGAGAGTTCTTTTGGTTGAAGATGATTATGCTGTATCTCAAAGTATTGAAATTATGCTCAAAAATGAGGGTATGGTGGTTGATGCCACCGATTTGGGCGAAGACGGACTTGATATTGCAAAACTATATGATTATGACATTATCATTTTGGATTTGATGTTGCCGGATATGAACGGCTATGAAGTTTTGAAAAATCTGCGTAATTCAAAAATCAATACACCTGTTTTAATTTTATCGGGCTTATCCGAGCCGGATAAAAAAGTTAAAGGGCTCGGCTACGGCGCTGATGACTACTTGACCAAGCCGTTTGACAAGGCAGAACTTTTAGCGCGTATTCAAGCCGTTGTTCGTCGCTCTAAAGGCCATTCAAACTCGATTATACGCACCGGCGATGTTGAAATAGATTTGGATACGCAAACCGTTACCGTAAAAGGTAAAACTTTGCATCTGACCGGCAAAGAATACGGCATTATGGAACTGCTTTCTTTGCGTAAAGGCGCAACGCTGAACAAAGACCAATTTTTGAACCACCTCTACGGCGGTATTGATGAGCCGGAGCTGAAAATTATTGACGTGTTTATTTGCAAGCTGCGTAAAAAACTCGAAAAAGCATCCGGCGGAAAAAATTATATCGAAACCGTTTGGGGACGCGGTTATGTGTTGCGTAACCCTGATGAAAAAAACTAATGTCAGCAAAGAGAGGAATCATTATGAAACAAAATGAAAACGGCCGTTCAATGATTGAAATGCTCGGCGTTTTAGCGATTATCGGCGTGCTTTCTGTCGGCGGTTTGGCCGGATATGCCAAAATGATGGCGCAATACCGCATCAATGCAACTTTACAACAAGTTCAGGTAATTTCATCAAAACTGACAACACAAGCGGCTAACGGCGGCTCATTCCAAGGTTTATCAAACTACACGGCATATCGCCTCAATGCTTTACCGTCAGAAATTATTGACAGCATTGATGACGAACAAAAAACCGCAACACTTTCAAACGCATACGCCGGTGCCGTAAAAATCGAGGCCTCAAGTATTACCAGCGGAGAGTGCAGTGAAAACTCATGTGATAATCAGGCCTATACCATTACTTATGCCGGCTTACACCAAGAAGCGTGTTTAGCACTCGGCGGAAGCACTTGGAACAGTTCGCGCAATTCGTCGTTTATCGGTATAGGCGTCGGTAAATCAGACAATGAACAAACCATTAAGCAAAATCTGAAACAAGATTGCACCGGCACAACCGGCGACGGTTATGCAGTTGCGTGCGCCGGAAGCGCATCAACAATTTCCATCCCGATGGATTTGGACGTCGTAACATCCGCTTGCAACTGCGGCGACGGAAATTGCGTTTTAGTGTTAAAGTTCTTCTGATATACCTCAACAAAATTAAAAGACGCTCAAATGAGCGTCTTTTTTTATGCATCTGCGCTATCAAAATTGATACGCGGATCAACCAAAGAATAAGTCAAATCACTGATAAGCTTCAGCACCAATCCGAGCAGACCAAAAATATACAATGTCCCGAACACCACCGGATAGTCACGCGTTGTAATTGCCTCATATCCGAGCAAACCCAAGCCGTTGAGCGAAAAAATAACCTCAATCAACAACGAGCCGGTGAACAACATCTTAATCAACAAAGACGGAAATCCGGCAATAATAATCAGCATCGCGTTACGAAAAACGTGCCCGTATAAAATCTTGTTTTCCGGCACACCTTTTGCCCGCGCCGTCAACACATATTGTTTATTTATTTCATCAAGAAACGAGTTTTTGGTCAGCATCGTCAAACCGGCAAAACCACCGATGACAATCGTCAACACCGGTAACGTTATGTGCCTGAAATAATCCAAAATCTGCGCCCCTAAACTCAAACTTTCCCAGTTATCCGACACCAATCCCCGCAGCGGAAACCATTGCCAATAAACACCACCGGCAAAAAACACGATAAAAAACACCGCGAGCAAAAACACCGGCATCGCCGAGCCGACCACAATTAAAAACGAAGTCAGCATATCAAACTTTGAGCCGTCTTCGCGCGCCTTGCGAATACCGAGCGGAATGGCAATCAGATAAATAATCAGCGTTGACCACAACCCGAGTGAAATAGATACCGGCAACCGCTCTTTAATTAAATCCGTAATCGTTTTGTCGCGATAATAACTCTTGCCGAAATCAAAACACAAATAGTCCTTAATCATTTTACCGTAGCGATAATACCACGGTTTATCAAATCCGAACTGTTCTTCAAGCGCTTTAATCAAATCTTCCGGCACACCCTGCGCTCCCACATATTTTGATGACGCCGATGAAGTGTTGCCGCTGTTGGCGTTTGCATTATTGACTTCTGCCGTTCCCGTAATCTGCGATTTGGCATCGGTATTCATACCGCGATATTGTGCCAACACATAATCGACCGGACCGCCCGGCGCTAACTGAATAATGGCAAAATTGACGGTGATAATTCCCCACAAAGTCAACGGAATCAGCAATAATCGTTTAAAAATATAGCGCCGCATATCAGTTCTCCTTTATCCACCAAGTGAATGGTTGAAATCCGACTTTGACATTCGTTTTCGGTTGTCCGAATTTGTTGCGATAAGCCACGCGCGAAAACGGCGAATACCATTGGAAAATCATATAATTTTCGTGCAACAAAACACGGTCAAGCGCTCTGACATAAGCCACATAATCATCTTTTTCCTGCGCCGAAATCAATCCCTTAATCAAAGCATCAACCACTTCATTTTTGATGCCGATAATATTGTTGCTTCCCTTAATATCCGCTGATGCACTGCCCCAATAATCGCGTTGTTCGTTGCCCGGCATTTGTGAAACGCGATACGATACAATCGCCATATCGAAATCAAAGTTATCAAGCCGATTTTTGAAAATATTAACCTCCAAATTGCGAAACACCGCTTTTACGCCGATTTTACGCAGATTTTCAATAAACGGCAACATCACTTTGGTAAAGGTTGCCCCGTTTGCCGAATTGCTCAAAATCTCAATTTCCAGCGGCTCGCCGGTTGTCAGATTTGTCATTTTGCCGTCCACAAAATCATAGCCGGCTTCCTTAAATAATTGCACCGCTTTTTTTAAGTTTTCACGCGAATCATAAATATCGGCATTTACCGTCGGTTCATACGGCTCTGTGAACACATCTCGCGGCAATTTATCTCGATATTGCTCTAAAATTTCGAGCTCGCGTCCTTCCGGCAAACCGGTTGCTTCCATACCGGTATTGGTAAAATAACTGAACAAGCGTTTATATTGCCCGTAAAACAGTTTTTCGTTTGCCCATTCATAATTAAATGCCAAATCAAGCGCCTTACGCACACGCCGGTCCTTAAACTTATCGCGCCGCACATTATAAGCAAAATTCTGCAAAGTCGCCGGATTATTGTGCTCTATATTTTCTTTTTTAATAACGCCTGATTTAATCAAATCGTTATCATAGCCGGTCATCCAAATTTTCGCGATATATTCTTCTCTGGCATCAATATCGCCCG
>CAMAJR010000083.1 GCA_945835885.1 uncultured Alphaproteobacteria bacterium | reverse complement strand
TTCGGCCGACATAATACAAGTCGTCTGTCATATCAGCACCGATTAAAGCATCCAATGCCGCTATGTTTTGATTGACCGTGTTAGCTGCATTGGTATCAAATGCATTGTTCTCACGATTTGTGCCGGTAATAGCTGTGCCAATGTTACCGTCGAGTTGTTCAATCGCGCCTTTGAGCGACAAATTGTCATCTAATCCGTCATAATCTGCGCTTGTCACCTTGGTATATGTATTTGCAATGCTACCATCCGCATTATACGATACACCGGTTGCCGCCTGAACATTCTCTGCATACTTTTTCAGAGCATCGGTCAAATTGCTTGCACCGCTTTCAAAACCGTTTGGTGTACTATCATTCAACAAAGCCGTATTGTCATATGTTACCGCTCTTGTTGCGCTGTTGATATTGTAAATAGCACCGAATACATTGGCATTTACACCGTCCAACGATGCGAGAGTGGCTTCTATAGCTTGTTTGCTGACCACTACATCACCGTCATCTTCAGATATACTTGAAGAAATAACACCACGTTCAACTGAGGTCATCGCCGTTGAATCCGAACCGAATTTAACACCGCCGGTTGCCGTCAAAGTGCCGGTCACATTTTCATCGCCGTTGACTTTCAGACCGGACGATATATTCAAGCCTTCAGCCGTAGCGCTTAAGGTCGATGAATTTTCACCGTTACCGAGAACAAGCGAATTATTAGCCAAACTCGTATTATCGCCAACTTTCAATGTGCCGTTGACTTTTGCACCTTCGCTAATATCTAGACCGTCATCTGTTGCTTTCAGAATTGTAGCTCTGTAATCAGAAGCGGCCGCACCGTTATCAATCACAATACCATTTGCATTACTGAAAGTCTTGGTACCGGTAATGGTTTCATTGCCGCTCTTGTGAACAAAGTCGTTCTCATTCTCAGAATTGGTATAATTGTATAACGCTTCATCGAGCAAACTGATGTTTTCATAAACAGATTTATCCGTTTTGGCAAAATGAGTGCTGGTCGCATTTGCACCGATAGCTTTATCCAATGCCATAATATTTTCATTTACCGTATTGGTCGGAATAATCGGATTATTGCTTCTGGACTGAGCTGTAACTGCCGTGCCGATATTCTTATCCAACTGACCGATTGCTCCGGCCAAAGACAATGTGCCACTCAAACCGTCATAATCGGTTTCTTCTGCTTTTGAATAATCGTGCTGGTAACTGCCATTTGTAGCAAAGGTTGTGCCGGTTGCCGCTTGAACATTGTCCGCATACTTGGTCAATGCATCGGTTAAGTTCGTCGCACCGCTCTCAAAGCCGTTCGTGCCGGCCAGTGCCGTATTGTTATAAGCGCCGGTGCTTGTGTTATAAACACCGCCCAAAACGCCTTCCATATTCGTATCAAGCTTATTGACCGCACCGACCAATGTGCCTGCCGTATAGCCGTTAACCGCTACACTCGATACTTGGCCCATTGCTGAATCTAAAGCGTCTATTGCCGTATTCAAGGTGAGATTTGTTCCGGTAATGTTAGAACCATCACCAGCCGGTGTAAATGCTGCATTTTCAGCACTCTTCAAAACAGTCGCTACCGTAGCCAATGTTTCTGAACCGCTTGTGGTATAAGCAGTTGCGCCGCTGTCAATGCCCTTAACAGCTTGTGTGCCGTTGATATTGAAGCTTGCGCCGCCTGTCGCACCGACATTTAATGCCTTATCATTCGCCACACTGACATTGCCGTTAAAGGTTGCCAAATCTGCCACGGTTATTTTTCCGCTAAACGTATTGTTATTGGTCCATGTATTATCACGAGCCAAGAAATCATTCAATGAATTGGCAATTGCAGATGTAGTGGACAAAACGCTATCGTTACCACTAATCGTGCCATCTTCTGCTATAACCGATTTTGAGCTTACGGCCGTTATATTCTCGTTACCGAACTTAAGGCCTTCTGAACCATCTAAGATGATGGTCGATTCACCGGCCGCATTCTTCAACTCTAAACGACCTTTGTTCGCATCACCTATCAAAACAACGCGTTGGTTCGCCGCTGTGGTACCTTCCAAACCGTTGCTCATAACAAACGATGTTCCTTTGCCTGCAGAAGTATCCGAATCTGCATGCATTGCTATGGCTTTGTTGGATGTCGTCGTGCCGGTATACATATTGATGTCGCTGATACCTGACTCACTCTTTAAGACTACACTGTTGTTGCCATTGTTATTGTATAAGTCAAACTCGGCGCCGCCTGTTGTCGTCTTTAAGGATACACGATTATCTGTCGCACTGATACCGCTACCATCGGTCATAGTGAATGATGCGCCACTTGATGCCGCTGTCATATCTATTACTTTATTGGTCTTATTTCCATTATCAGTACCAGCAAGATTGCCGGAATACATCGCAAATTCTGTGTTGTTACCGTTGTTGATGAGAGAAATACCTTCCGTCCCGTTCGAGTTGCTCAAATACAAGTTACCACCGTTTTCATAACTCTGCAAATCAACCATTGCTTTCACATCCGGGTTGCCTGGATTGTTTGACATATCTTTATACAAGACAATCTCACCTTTTTCGCGACCGTTATGCTTAATTTCAACCAACTTACTGTTGCCGGTTTCATCCATTACCGATATGCCGTCCGTGTTCATTTGGCTGACGGTCTTGGCGGTTGTATCCTTCACTTTGATAGAACCGTTTTGGCTATCCAACTCAATTGTATTTACGCCATTTGCGTTGTTCATCTTCAACAACGAACCGTTAATGTCGTTATATAATTCGAATCTGTTGTTTGTAGCGTTTGAAGCCAAGCCGTTCGTCATCACGAGCGATGTGCCGTCTGAAGCAGAATTCAAAGCAACAGTCTGAACTGTCGTTGCTCCAGCGCCCGAATACATATTCAACGAATTTGTGCCTTCTGCGCTCGCCATATTCAACGCCTTGCCGCCGGACGCATTGAGCAAATCTATTCCACCGCTTACGGTTAAGCCGTTTTGAACTTCAGCTCCGGCCGTAAAGGTATTCTTGGTCGTCCACTCATTTCCGCCTGTGTGGTTCAACAAGTTATTGATTGATTTACTTACCGTCGCCGTCGACGCCAAAACATTATCACTGCCGTCTGAACCGGTGTAGTAAGCATTGCTTTGGTCAATATCTTCAACGGATTTGTTGTTGATGGTCAACTTGCTGAAGTTGGTATTGCCTGAGACCACATCGTCAATGGCGGAATCTAAGCTATCCAATTGTGCTTCTACCGTCTCGCCGCTACGATATTTTTCACCGCTGGTGGTCAATGTGCCAATAACACCATCAAGAGCTTTCAAAGCATCGCCGACCGTATGTTTATCATTACCGGTCGAGGCCTTAATATAATTGCCGGCATCCCATGTGTCGATTGTTTCCGCTAAAGCCGAAATATTGGCATTGACCGAATTATCGACAGAAACATATTTATCGCTCGTCACATTATTGCCGATAGCTTTGTCCAATGCCTCAATATTTTGATTTACCGTATTGGTTTTCGAAATCGAACTGGTCCGTGTTGCTACGGATGTTACATCTGCACCGAGTAAAGCATCCAATGCCGCTATATTTTGGTTAACCGTGTTATCCGGCTTGGTGTCAAACGCATTATTCTCACGATTTGTGCCGATAATAGCCTCACCGATGTTGCCGTCGAGTTGTTCAATCGCGCCTTTGAGCGACAATCCGTCATTTAATCCGTCATAATCTGCGCTCGCGGCTTTCGTGTATGTTGTTGTAACATTACCATTTGCATCATACGATACGCCTGTTGCCGCTTGAACATTGTCCGCATACTTGGTCAACGCATCGGTCAAATTGCTTGCACCGCTCTCAAAGCCGTTCGTGCCGGCCAGTGCCGTGTTGTCATAAGCGCCGGTGCTTGTGTTATAAACACCGCCCAAAACGCCTTCCATATTCGTA
>CAMAJR010000082.1 GCA_945835885.1 uncultured Alphaproteobacteria bacterium | reverse complement strand
GGCGGTATGCACGCTTCTCAAGGTGTTATTACCGCACGCGGCGGTATGACCTCTCACGCAGCCGTTGTGGCCAGAGGTATGGGCACACCGTGCGTTTCCGGTTCTACCGATATTACCATTGACTACAACACCAAAACAATGACCACAAAGTCCGGTTCTTGCATTAAAGAAGGCGATTGGGTATCTTTGGACGGTGCTAAAGGTCAAATCATTGAAGGTAAGATTCCGACAGTTAAAGCCGACACCAATTCCGGCAACTTCGGTCGCTTTATGAAATGGGTTGATGAAATCCGCACCATGCATGTTCGCGCCAATGCCGAAACACCGGCTGATGCCAAACAAGCAATGGAATTTGGTGCTGAAGGTATCGGTTTGGCCAGAACGGAACACATGTTCTTTGATGCTAAACGTATTTCCGATATGCGCACAATGATTCTTTCTGATAATGAAGAAGGTCGCAGAGCTGCTTTGGCTCGTTTGTTGCCGTATCAAAAAGAAGACTTCAAACAATTGTATCGCACTATGAACGGCTATCCGGTTGTGATTCGTTTGCTCGACCCGCCGCTTCACGAATTTTTGCCGCATACAGATGCTGAAATGCAAGAATTAGCTGACAAGATGGGTAAAACTTTGGCAGAAGTTAAAAATCGTTCTAACTCCCTGCACGAAATGAACCCGATGCTCGGTCACCGCGGTTGCCGTTTGGCTGTTACCTATCCGGAAATTTGCGAAATGCAAACCCGTGCTATTCTTGAAGCTGCTATGGAATGCAGTGATGAAGGCGTAAAAGTTACGCCGGAAATTGAAGTTCCGCTTACCGGCTCTAAGAAAGAATTGGATATTGTGAAGAACATCATCGACACCACCGCTCAAAAGATTTTCGCTGAAAAAGGTAAATCGATTGAATACGAAGTCGGCACCATGATTGAATTGCCGCGTGCCGCTTTGATGGCAGAAGAAATTGCTGCTTCAGCTGCATTCTTCGGCTTTGGTACCAACGACTTGACTCAAACAACTTTAGGTATGAGCCGTGACGATACCGGCGCTATTTTAGACTGCTACCGCTCGAAAGGTATTTATGTTGCGGATCCGTTCGCATCTATTGATACCGAAGGTGTCGGTAAATTGGTTAAACGCGCTTGTGAATATGGTCGCGAAACAAATCCGGATTTGTTTCTCGGCGTTTGCGGCGAACACGGTGGTGATCCAAAATCCATCGAGTTCTTCCAACAATGCGGCTTAGATTATGTATCTTGCTCGCCGTTCCGTGTTCCGGTAGCTCGTTTGGCTGCGGCTCAAGCTGCAGTTAAATACGGCAAAACCCAAAAAGAACACCAGGTTAACAAGGCCGCATAATTTTAAGTTTTGAAACTTAATAAAAAGACCGCGTCTGCAAAGGCGCGGTTTTTTTTGTGAGCGTTATACAAAAAAATTTTCTTTCAGATAGTTCTTGTCGAACGCCCTTCTTCGTGCGTTCGAATCACTTGCTCTGTATGAATAAAAAAAATACCACCAAAAAAGTGGTATTTTTTTATTGGTGCCGGTTAGGAGATTGTCCTTCACTTTGTTCACGACCGGTGGCGGTTTTCAGCTGCGCTGACCGGCATACTTCCGTCTGCCTAAACCTTTAGCGTCGAACGCCCTTCTTCGTGCGTTCTTATCCTCCTACTGATACCAATAAAAAAACTCTCCGCAAGGGAGAGTTTCTTTATTGGTGCCGGTTAGGAGATTGTCCTTCACTTTGTTCACGACCGGTGGCGGTTTTCAGCTGCGCTGACCGGCATACTTCCGTCTGCCTAAACCTTTAGCGTCGAACGCCCTTCTTCGTGCGTTCTTATCCTCCTACTGATACCAATAAAAAAACTCTCCGCAAGGGAGAGTTTCTTTATTGGTGCCGGTTAGGAGATTCGAACGCCCGACCCACGCATTACGAATGCGTTGCTCTACCAACTGAGCTAAACCGGCATAGCAAAATTATTCATAAAACACTTTATTTTATTTTGCAAGAAATATTTTTATTATATTATTGCTTTTTTTCGTTTTTTAAGCACAACAAAATAATAATTAAACTCGGCACACTCATAAAAGCCGACACTACAAAAAATATTTTCCAACCCAAAAATTGCGCGACAATTCCGCTGGTTGATGAAAATATATCACGCGAAGCACCCATAACAGAAGATAAGAGTGCATACTGTGTCGCTGTGTATGCTTTATTGCACAGTGAAGAAACATAAGCTACAAGTGCCGTTGTTGCTAAACCGGAAATAAAGTTTTCAACCGTTACAACCACTATAAACAGCATCATATTGTGTCCGTAAATAGCTTGCACCGAAAACAACATTGTTGATAAACATTGTAATATTCCAAAATATAACAAACCGTTTTTCAAACCGATTCGCGTAATTATTAAACCGCCGACAATACCGCCGCTGATTGCTGCAATCATACCATAAAGTTTCATTACATTGGCAATTTCTATTTTTGTAAACCCCATATCATCATAAAAAGGATTTATAACCGGATTAAAATATGCATTACTCAAATGATATGTGAAAATTAAAATAAGAATCCAACCCCAATTTTTATTTTTTATAAAATCCTTAAAAGGGTCTGCCACAGATGTCTTTAAAAATTCCCTGATACTTCTTTTTTGTTTTTTATATTTATATTTATATTCCACCGCTTCAGATGTATATAATATAGCAAATAATCCGACCAAAACACCGAGTGCCATTATTTTATAAGCCGTATTCCAATCATACAACGCTGCCATATATAAAGCACCGGCACCGGAATAAATCAATCCCAAACGATAACCTAAAACAAAAATTGCCACACCGTTTGCCTGCATAGAAGGATTTTTTTCAAAACACTCTACACGATAAGCATCTAATACTATATCTTGTGATGCTGATAAAAAAGCGGTTATAAACGCCAAAACAGCCATTATTCCTATACCGGTAATCGGAATACTTATAAATCCGTTTGCCAAACTTATGTTATAAAATACTTTATCATCGGCAGGATTTATACAAGATATGGAAAATATTGATAAAAATAAAAGAATTTGAATAAATACAGCCCAAGAACGGCGTCTTCCTAAAAAAGAAAGAAAAGGCAATTTTATATTATCTATCAACGGTGACCATAACCATTTAATAGAATAAGGAATTTTAACAAGTGAAAAACTACCTATTACAGCTAAAGCAAGACCGGCCTGTTTAAGCCATAAAGTTAATGTTCCAAATACCAATAAAAAAGGAAATCCGCTTGAAAATCCGAGCGCTAATAAAACAAGCATTTGTTTATTAAAATAGATTTCTTTTATTTTTTTTAAATATTCAAGCATCTGTTTTTACTTCATTATTTAACCAAATAGGATTTTTTATGTTTTTTTCTAAAAAAGCACGATGTTCAGCCAATTCTTCAGCAGACACATCAAAATGTCGCTCTATGATTTTTACATTTAAGTTACTTTTTGTTTTTTGTGTTTTCACCACATTTTCAACAGCAAACAAACCAGCGCTGCCGTCACCGTAAATAAGTTTATAATAAACTTCAGCTAACAGCTCGGCATCAAGCAAAGCACCGTGATATGTTCTTGCCGAATTATCTATATCAAATCTTTTACAAAGCGCATCCAAACTGTTGTGTTGTCCCGGATATTTTTTGCGTGCTATCGCTAAAGTATCAATAATTCTGTCTTTATCTTCATATGATTTATAACCGCATTTATGTAATTCCATATTTATAAAATTCATATCAAATGATGCGTTATGCGCCACAAAAACACCGTCATCACCCACAAAATCAATCCATTTTTTCGCTATTTCATAAAACTTTGGTTTATCCGCCAATTGTTCATTGGTTATACCGTGAATGGCAATTGCCTCTGCCGGAACTTCACGCTCAGGATTTATATATTCATGAAATGTTTTACCGGTCGGAATATGGTCTATTAACTCAAGCGCACCTATTTCAATCACTCTATCGCCGTTTTCAACAGATGTTCCTGTTGTTTCCGTATCAAAACATATTTCTCTCATTTAAAATCTCGTCCGTTATTTGTAATAAATGCGTTT
>CAMAJR010000081.1 GCA_945835885.1 uncultured Alphaproteobacteria bacterium | reverse complement strand
ATGAGATGTATCGACAGAAAAACAACAAAATGTTGCGCTTTGAATATATTTTCTGTAAATAAACATATCATAAAATAAAAAGAATCCTCCGAAAACAATATGTTTCGAAGGATTCTTTTTAAACTAAATCAAAATGGTTCCGCCTTTGCGATTCTCGCCGATAAAGCGACACGGCTTCGGAGTATTCTTAGGGATTACCTCGTGCCACCAAGTAACATAATGGTCCAAGTATTCAGATGCCGTTAAATATTTCCACGACTTATCTTTCCACAAATCCGTATCAATCCCGTAGGCCTGCAACTTCATCAGCGCATCATTGGCCGCGTCGCGATATTTGACGATTTCTTCAAACATCTCTTTTTTAGGGAGAGATATTCGCACCAAGTCGGTAGAAATGGTTTGGGCTTTTTCATTTGCCTGATACCAGGTTTGCATTTCCGGTTCTTCACGCAGACAAAAATACTTTTTGCCAAACTGAATCCCCCACAGTTGTTCTTTTCGAGACAAATCCAAATCGTAAGAGATTTTGAATATGCCTTCATCAAGATAAACCAAAGGATAATGCACGGTCAACGGCTTTTGACGGTCAATTCTGCGACTGACTAAACGCACATAACCGTTTTTGATACGTTTAAGAATCAGCTCTGCCTTACCGTTTGTCATATCGACAACCGTTGCTTCATCACCGGAATCTTCTTTGCTCCAATACCATCCGTTGTTCCATGTTTCTGCCTGAACTTTGTTCGATTTAAGAAACTCAATGATTTCATCAAACTCGGCCTTATGGGCAAATGCCGTATCCAAATCAGCGGTATTCGGCATTGTTCCGCGGCACAAATCGGTATAAGTCAATGCTGTATTCCAATCCGTTCCGGCCTCGTGTGTCAACTTAAAGACCATATCTCCGATGGCAATTCCCCACATTTTCATTTTCCATTGTAAATCAACATAGGGCAACAATGTCAAAAATCCGGTCAAAGGATCGCGGTATGCGATTTTAAATGGTTCACTAATAGGCCAAATTAATTTAGTATGATTTTTTGTTTCCATAATTATAAGAATTAAGTTAATAGTTATGTGAATAATCTCGTAAAGTATATTCAGCATACCAGATTAAATAATAATGTCAAATATTTTTGACAAAAAAGCGCCGAGTTTTTACGCTCGACGCTTTTTACAATTAACACCAAATCTTATTCAGCGTTTTCCGTTTCCGGTAGACCGTCAATTTCTTCGAGAGCTAACGCAGCGTTGCCTTCTTCGGCATCACGTTGTTTCATCTCTAAGATTTCCTTATCATTTTGTGCCGCAACTTTTTTGAGCGAGCGCAAAACGCTACCGGTACCGGCCGGAATTAAACGACCGACAATGACGTTTTCTTTCAATCCGGTCAAGGTATCAACCTTACCTTCAACCGCTGCTTCGGTCAAGACACGCGTGGTCTCTTGGAAAGATGCGGCAGAAATAAACGACTTGGTCTGCAAGCTGGCTTTTGTAATACCGAGTAAGATTGGGTCTGCACTGGCCGGCTCACCGCCTTCGGCAATGACTTTTGCATTTTCGGACTCAAACACATCGCGATCAACTTGTTCACCGGTCAAGAATGTTGTATTCCCCGGATTGGTAATTTCAACTTTCTTCAACATTTGCGAAACAATAACTTCAATGTGTTTATCGTTAATAGCCACACCTTGCAAACGATATACGGCTTGAACTTCTTGAACCAAATATTCAGCAAGTTTTTCAACACCCATTACGCGTAAAATATCGTGCGGTGCCGGTGTACCGTCAACCAATAAATCGCCTTTTTTAACTTGGTCACCGTCTTGAACCACCAAACGACGTCCTTTCGGAATCAGATATTCAACCGGATTACCTTCCGGCGGAATAACCGTAATGCGTTGTTTTGCCTTGTAGTCTTTACCGTATTCTACCATACCGTCGATGTCGGCAATAATTGCCGGGTCCTTCGGACGACGCGCTTCAAACAGCTCGGCCACACGCGGCAAACCACCGGTAATATCTTTTGTTTTGGTGCTTTCAACCGGAATACGCGCAATCACGTCACCGACCTTGATTTCATCACCGTTATCAACGTTTAAGACGGCATTCGGCGACAGATAATAGCGAACTTCTTTATCCGTTCCTTCATACTTAATCGGCTTATTCTTACTGTCTTTAAGCATAATGCTCGGCTTTAAGCTGGCATTTGCCGTCGGACCTGTTTGCCAATCAATAACCGTTTTCGAGCTGATACCCGTTGTTTCATCCATTGTTTCGGAATAAGAAACATTGAGTTTAAGGTCAACCAACTCGGCTTTACCGGCTTTTTCTGAAATAATCGGCATCATAAACGGATCCCACTCGGCCACTTTCTGACCTTTTGTAACCTCTTGTCCTTCTTTAACCAAGATTTTAGCACCGTATGGAACGTGGTGACGTGATTTTTCACGTCCTTGTTCATCAACAATTACAATATCACAGTTACGCGATAAAATAATCAAGTGACCGTCCGAATTTTCAACCGTATGCGTGTTTTCGAGCTTCAAAATACCGCCGAACGGCACTTCAATTGTCGATTGTTCTGCGGCTTTTGAAGCGGCACCGCCGATATGGAAGGTTCGAAGTGTTAATTGCGTTCCCGGCTCACCGATGGATTGTGCGGCAATAACACCGACAGCTTCACCGATACTGACCGGATTACCTCTGGCTAAATCACGGCCGTAACAAGCAGCACAAACACCGTGTTCGCTTTCGCAAGTCAAAACCGAACGGATTTTAACTTGTTCAACTTTGGCATTTTCTACTTTTTCAACATCGCTTTCGTCAATCAAATGGCCTTTTTCAACCAAAACTTCGCCGGTTTCAGGGTGAATAATGTCTTCTTGCGCCGTTCGACCCAAAATACGTTCACCGATGGTAGCAATCACATTACCGCCGTCAACCACCGGACGCACGATAATACCACGCTCGGTCCCGCAGTTTGTTTCGGTAATCACAACATCTTGTCCGACATCAACCAAACGACGTGTCAAATAACCGGCGTTGGCCGTCTTCAAAGCGGTATCGGCCAAACCTTTACGCGCACCGTGGGTGGAGTTAAAGTATTCCGACACGGTTAAGCCCTCTTTAAAGTTTGAGATAATCGGTTGTTCGATAATTTCGCCTGACGGTTTTGCCATCAATCCGCGCATACCGGCCAATTGACGCATTTGTGCGGCACTACCGCGGGCGCCCGAATCAGCCATCATATACACAGAGTTCAGCATATTGTTTTCATCCGGTTTAGAAATGTTTTTCATCATTTCATCAGCGACTTTATCGGTGCAAGATGCCCAAATATCAACGACCTTGTTATATTTTTCGCCTTTAGTAATCAAACCGTTTTGGTATTGTTGTTCAAACTCTTTAACTTGTGCCGATGTTTCATCAATCAGCTTTTGTTTAGCGGCCGGAACAATCAAATCATCTTTACCGAATGAAATACCGGACAAACAAGCGTATCTATAACCCAAGCCCATAATGGCATCGGCCATAATACAAGTTTCTTTACCGCCGCAAACACGATAGACTTCGTCAATAATTTGCGAAATTTGTTTTTTCTTAACCAAACGGTTAACAAGCGCAAACGGAACTCCCTCTTTCTTCGGCAAAATATCAGAAACGATAATACGTCCCGGTGTTGTTTCAATAATGCCGGTCGTCCATTTGCCGTCATCACCGATATATTTCATACGGCATTTGATTTTTTCGTGCAAATCGACGGCTTTGGCATTTAACGCCAACATACATTCTTCCGGACTTGAATAGATTTTATAATCTTCCGGTTTCTTTTCGATTTTGTTGATTTCATCAATACAATACGTCAGATAGTAAATACCCAAAACCATATCTTGTGACGGCACGATAATCGGCTTACCCGATGCCGGCGACAAAACGTTGTTTGAAGACATCATCAACACGCGCGCTTCTAATTGTGCTTCAATTGAAAGCGGAACGTGAACAGCCATTTGGTCACCATCGAAGTCGGCGTTAAATGCCGTACAGGCCAACGGGTGCAAGTGAATTGCCTTACCTTCAACCAATACTGGTTCATACGCTTGAATACCCAAGCGGTGCAAAGTCGGTGCACGGTTTAACAAAACCGGATGCTCTCTGATGACTTCTTCCAAAATATCCCAAACTTCCGGACGTTCTTT
>CAMAJR010000080.1 GCA_945835885.1 uncultured Alphaproteobacteria bacterium | reverse complement strand
CTGCATTTAAACTTAAATCTTTAAGATTTTTTAGCTATTACATAATTCATATCACTTAAAATTATTTGATTTATTTTATTTTCTTATGTAGATATATAACAAAATTGTTAAGATTAGGTAAACAAAAAATGCCAAGTTATGAACAGATACGCGAAATTGAACATCAACTTTATAACGTATTAAATGATTTTAAATTTATTACGGAAAACCCCGATTTTAAACAAATATTCGACGACGCCGAAAAATATGACAAAGAAAAAAAATATTCCCCCTACTTTTTTACGCGCTGAACATCAACAAATGATGTGTCGGCTATACACCTATATTGTAAATAAAATACCTCGTGATATAGCATTAAAAATGATTTTAAATGAATTTCATTGTCAACAACCTGTCGTTTTATCTCGAATTGTTGATGATGTATACATCACACAAAACAGAAAAATGCGTGCAAGCAAAATCTATGCGGCACATATGCTGAAAAAAGCCGGCGTTACAAATAAAAAAATTGCCGCCGTGTTAAATTTAACATCGACGACAACATCACAATATTTAAAAATAAAACTTGAAATCAATGATTAATTATTATTCTCACAAATTGGCGTTAAGTTATAAATATCTTTTTTTGCCGGTCGCCACCAATCCCAAGCAAAATATTTTTCCGGCACATATAAAATATTTAGCGGATTTAGCAACATCGGTGTATCAAATTCATAATCCGGCTTTAAAGCCACTGTCTTACAACCTTTTTTACGCCCTTCCAATACTGCATTTTTTATATTTTTATATGGTAACTTTACTTGTGTATGATTTATACCTTGTAATTCGTCATTTATATATAAATCTGTGTATTTTTCATAACTTAATAACGTTGTTAAGTTTCTTGTATCGATCTCACTCGTTGCGCAACTTTGAATAAATAAAAGTGCTGTTAAAATATAAAATTTTTTCATATTAAACTCTCCTTTAGTTTTACTAAAAGAGAGTTTAAGCCGAAAGTATACAAGGTCAAATATTTTTTTAACTATTCCACAACGAATCCCAAAAACTACGACGCTTTGTCCGTTTTTTTGCCGTTGTGCGGCGTTTTGCGCGGCGCGTTGTGGTCTTTACCGTTTTTGTTGTTTTTGCGCGTCTACGACGTGTTACCGGCGCGCTCTTTTTGTATTTTCTGCGTGTTGCCATACTACCCCCCTATAAGTTTAATTAAGTTTATAATAAATTCCGGCGCGGTCAAACTGCCGCCGATAAATGCACCAACGGCCGTAAATAAACCCGACCAAAAACCTCTGTTTTTAACTTTTTCTGTCAATGTCGAAATGTCCATATATTACACCCTCTAATCTCGCAAGCCGCTCATTAATATCTGATATTTTTCTGATATAACAAAGCAACGCCACGAAAACTGGCGAATTAATCAACATCTGATTAAAAAGCTCTTGCGTCATTATTTATTACTTCTTTGTCAAAAGTTTGTAACCGACAAACAAAACAACGCCAAGCATTAAAAATTTGCCGATTTTTGCATCTTTGGCGTCTGCGGCCGCTGCCGCTGTCTTGTCATTATACGCGTCAACAGCATAATTAATGCCTACTGTTGACAATATCAAACCACCGATTTTTACTAATGCACCCCACATTTTTTTCCTCCTCTTTAGTTATTTACGAAAAAATTTTTTATACACAAAATATACAATAATACCTTGAACGGCCGCCGCCGCCAAATTAAATGCTGGTTGACTATTTGTCTTTTTATCAAAAATGGCAAAGCCTAAAGCACCGGTTAAAAAACTAACTAAATACCCCATTTTCACACCTCACGCAAAAAATATATGATGTCCGATTTTTGTTGTTTGCCGCATTGACGCCGCCCAATATGGCGCGGCTATGCTGTCAGCGTAATAATGCGTTGCTCCGCCTGTTATATCCTCAAGCGTGCCATTTATCGCCTGTTCGGCAATTTTGCGCGCTTGTTTTAACTGCGCGTCGGTCGCCGATAAAATAATGGCGCGATTCGGGTCGTTTTGATTCCAACAACTGAACTGATAAGGCTTTAAACAAACATCTTTTACACTTGCGCCATACCACGAACCATCTTTTACTCTGTTCATAATCACATTCGCGACGGCTTGCATACCTCTTGCGCCCTCGCCGCGCGCTTCACCGTAAATTGTGCGCGCCAAAATATCCGCTTGATTTTCTGTCATATCCACACCCTTTTTTACAACACGATAAATTATATAAATCGCCGTTATGATTAACACCGTTCTAATCATTTAATTTTGCCTCTAATGCCTCAAGTCGCGCCTCAATTCTATCGGCGCGCCGGCGCTGATAAGCCGCCTCAACAATTAAACATTCTTCATACCGTAACGCGTAACGGTCGCCGGCCGGCGTATCTTCGCTTTCTTCCCACGCGTCAAAGCAAAACAAACCATAAGCCGCCGCGTCTAATCCGTGCGCCTCAAATACCGATTTAACGCGTTGTGCTATTAATCCGGTATGCAAACGCGCCGCCTCGCCTTTTTCTTCCACAGCGTCATTAAATTTGAACTGATAAAATTTAACATCTTCCCAAGCTTCTAAAACTTCGTCCGGAAATTCGGAAATTTGTTGTTTTTCGCGCTCATCTGATGTTGAAATCGTTGTCGTTCCAGCGTATAGCTGTTTCCAACGGTAACTCGACGCACCTAATGTAATAGAATTGTCGGCCGTCGGTTGTAAACTGGCCGTTTTGATACCTGATTTAAACGTTTTCATACCGGAAATTGATTGTGTGCCGGTCAAATGAACAGAATTTACGCCACCACCTGAAAAACTCATTTTAATACTCCGACAATGTATATGAATAGACTCCGGCGCCCTCTAAAAACAAAACACCTGAATTTAAAAACTTTGCGTTCCACGCGCAACCGGCGTCAAGTCTTATATAAAGATCATTATTGCCACTGCTATTTTGAACCGTAACCGAACCGGATAAAACAATAATAGAAACCTCAGAATTTGCATTATAAGGCAACTCTAACGAAGCGTTTGAGGTGATTGTTCTTCCTGTTAATTTTTTTAAACCATTTTCGCCGATTATCTGCGTATTTACTGTTCCGGAAACTGTCAAACGATTATCCTGAATATCGCCGATACCAACGGCAAAATGAACAGTCAACGGCGTTGCGCTGTCGTTCCACAATTCGATAAATTCAACCGGCTCAGTCAATTTATAACCTAATCCGGCCGTGAATGGCGTTTGTATCATAGCACCGCCGAAATTGACTTTTAAGGCGTCCGGCGCTGATACATCTAATAAATGAAAACTATCTGTAACATAATTTAATTTAAAATGCTCGTTTGCCGCCAATGTTTTAGTGTATTCCCAATATGGCGCTTGCGTTGAGCCAAGATTAATTAACTGCATATTTGCCATTTTTACCACCTTTTGTTACGAAAAATAAAATAAACGATTGCCGCGAACATAACATACATCGCAATCGGCCGCAAACCGTCAATTGCTCGGCGAAATTCATCGTCGCTTTCCGCGTATGCTTGCGCCGTTGTTTCAATAGCTTTATTCGCACTACTTTGAACTGATGAAACTGTTTTATCGAAAACACTCGATAAAGTATTTTCTGATTTATTGTATAAATTTTGCGCCGTTGAAAATGCCGTGTTAGCTAATGTTTTTGTCGCCGCTAAAGTGTCGCTATTCATTTTTTTTGTCGCCGTTAAAGTGTCGCTATTCAACGATTTAACTGTGTTCGTCAGATTTTTAAGATTATCACCGGTCAATCCGGCCTCTGTATAACTTGCCCCAACTCCAATAACTTTGTTGTTTGACGATGCCGAACCAATCGACGATGCATTATTTAAATCGGTCGATGAATCATTGTAATTTGTAGTTGTGCTGCTACTGCTATGTGAACTGCCGAACAAACCCATTATTTACCTCTTATTTTTCTGATAATATACCAACCTAACAGCGCGACACCGCCCCATAATAGCACTTGTTTGATGTTTAAACTTGTGCCGCCGCCGAAATTTATAGAATTATTATGATTACCCCAATCACGACTTGATAAACTTGAAGCCGCACTCGATGTCGCCGCGCCAAAATTATTTAAAAAATCGTCAAGGCCGATATTTGACTTCACTTGCCCAACATACCCGCCTGTGTTTTGGTTTTTCTCGGTATCTTGTGAGCTTGCCGCCATTTTTTAT
>CAMAJR010000079.1 GCA_945835885.1 uncultured Alphaproteobacteria bacterium | reverse complement strand
GATTACATATCGTGCTGGAAAAAGAAACGGTATTGCTAAATGGTTCTATGAATCCAGAGAGTTAAAAACAGAACAAAATTACAAAAATGGCAAAGTAGAGGGTATTGCGAAAAATTACTATAAATCCGGAGAGTTGAAATCAGAGATTACATATCGTGCTGGAAAAAGAAACGGTATTGCTAAATGGTTCTATGAATCCGGAGAGTTAGAAACTATCAGCAAATATAAACAAGGCAAATTGATCCAATCGGAAGCTTATGATGAAAACGGAGATATAATTGATAAAGGTTATACCATTACACTGATATGTGCTGATGGGCGCTTTGGATATACAATGATTCCGTGTGTCGGAGAAGAATATTCTCCTACTCAACTAACTATATCAGAAGGAGGTAATCAACGCTCATACAGTCGCTATGAGATACCGCAACTAGAAATCAGTGTGAAATCTAACTTCCAATATCGATTGTGGAACGGAAGCGAAAACTTTAGCATCACTGTTAAAATATATGACAACTCCACAGGCAAAACATATACTCGGAGTGTTTCTCCTCGTTCTTGGGATGAATTTGGAGGATAAAAATCATATTACAGTAACCGACATATTCTTTTATGTCGGTTACTGCGTTTTGTAATAAATTCAATTTTTCTTTTTTAACGCAACATACGCCTCGTATAAATGCCCTGCAGTATTCACGCGGAATATTTTGAAGAAATTATCTATCATATCTGCGATTTATTTTTGATAAATTGCAGATGTGCCCCGAAGGGTAAAATCCGCCCTGTCGATGTTCGTCAGCGCCGCCGCATTTTCCCTTTTCCTAAACACCATTACGCCTTTTCTCCGCGCCGCAACGGCTTCGCCGGCACATTTTCCGCAAGCGCAAAATGTGGCAGATATATTTTTCAGACCAAACAGCGAAACAGCACTATCAAAATGTATATAACCCTCTCTTATAGAGAATTCCATACTTTCCGAGTCTGCTTTTTACCCTATTCCGCGTCGTGCACAGACCGGTCGCAACTACCGACAGCTGCCCTTGCGTTGTCAACGCGCATCGTGCGTTTGCACCTCGGCCACATAATCCCCGCCTGCACTTATACTCGGCATTATGCGTAATAAGTTCGTCATCTGAATACGGCTTTTTGCCTGATGTTTATAACTCATAACCTTGCCCTTTGTATATAAGATATTATATTATTAAGTGTGTTCTATATTATTAACCTCTAAAAATTATTAAAACAAACCGCCTTAAAAGTCAAGCGAAAAAAATATATATTACTACTTTTCGTTATTTTACTCAAAAATTACGAACCGGAAGAAATTGATTTTATAAAAATGCTCAATTAAACTGAATAGAGCGAAAAAAGAAAGCCCCTGACAACGCGTGTCGAGGGCTTAAGCCAAAAACTAAAACAGATTGCTTGAACGCGCAAATTACGAGAATGGTTGCTACCAAACCAACTCAACTGTTTGTCATTGTCTGTTGCTTTCGGGGAGGTCATTTGCGAACCCGCCCGACAATTTAAGGAAAAACACTTGAAATACTTAGGGCCGCTCGTCACCCGTTAACAGTTACCGACATTCCTCAGGAACGCTTGCTTCAAAGCGCTGTTTGAAGATAAAAAAGGCAAGCGCCAATAAACCTAATCACCAAAAAAGCTGTCGGCGTAAAATCCGGAGGCTTTTTTGTGGCTTTATTGTTTTTAAATGGCTAAAAATCATAAATTTTGCTTGCTTTTTCGATAATTTTCGTCTAATATCGTGTTTGACAATCAAATTATGAAGATATAATTGGAAATTGGTTCTTTATGTAAACAAAGAATACATATATCAGTAGTCATTTAACATACCATCGAAATAATCATTTAACAGACAGCTTGCCTGCGGTAAAAGCCCGTGCATTTAGATTATGGGAAAGATTAAAGATTTCTTCAGTAAGTGGTTCGACGAAAAGTTCTGGGGCCTTGTTGTCCTGTTCTTAATCACGGCTGTGTTTTCAATCGGGATGCACAGCTTGCTCTTTTGGATTGGCGGATTGTTCCCGTCGGTCGAGAACTTAGGTCTTACGATTGATGCCATTTATGGTTTTGTGCTGGTGTTTCCTATCTTATTCGGTTCGACAATATCTAACTCTGAAGGAGACAGGAACATATTTGTCGGTTCGCTGGCAATTATGGGGATTTATATCAGTGTTGTCTGGTATTTCCACGCGGGAGTCCTAATCGGCTGCATTGTCTTGCTTTACTTAGCCTTGTGGCGATTGCAAAAAATCGGAGCTGATTCGTTTTGGACTTGTGGCGGTTCGTGTGCTTACTTGCTCTATTGCGTCGGTGCCTACTTCGCAATGCTTTTCAATGGTCTTGAACCGGCGATTAACATCTATGGTATCGTAACGCTTATCATTGCAACACTCTGTCTCTGGCTTATACCTGTGTTTGATAGTTGATATTAAAACTTTTGGCTATGAAAAAAAAACGCTAAAACGCCGAAAAGGTCAAAGGCCTACACGGCAAAAAAAACTGGAAGCCATAGGGTTCTCAACCGAGTGACCGAAATCGCGATTGGACAGCTTTTGCTTTAAGAGCAGTCCTTCTTACAGAATGCACTTAAACAATTAAACGTAAATGCTTATGGATGAAATTGGTGTAACTGAGGTTCGGAGGATTCTGTGAGAGGTTCTTCGAGGATATACCGGACTTTGTGAAGGCGTTGCGAGTATGCCTGATGAAAAGTTTTTGAAGACAAAACTTCGTGCTGAGTTCGGTATGGACTCTCTTGATTTTGAGGAAATGTTTTATGAGCTTTATAATCAATGCGGTATAATCATGGACATATATGGTCATCAACCACTTCCTTATTATCCCTTCGGGGATGAACCGACTGTTGAAAACTTTATTGAAACAGTCAACTGTTACTTGAGTCAAAAGAACTAAAAAACAACGCTTATGACAAAGAAAAAAGTTGAAGAAGCTCCCGAGCATATCCGAAGATATGAAAAAATCTATAATCGGTATCAGCGAAACTATACCATTGTCGTGCTTCTCGGGCTCGCTGTGGTGGTCGCCGTTTGGTATTTCACTGGCCATTTTTATGGAATTACCACATTGGCTTTCGGGATATGGAGCTTGGCTTGGTATGAAGACGGTGCACAGGAAAATTGCATGGACGAATGGGAATATGCCTATCCGAAAGACGGTTTTCGCCGTATGGTCAAGAGTTGGCCGTGGTTCATTGGTTTAAGCCTCATCGCTTTCTTCTTTTGCAATGCCTATATGCCGTGGCTGTTTTGATTAAGGACTTCAAACTTGAGCGCGTATGAAAACAACTGTCATTATTCTTGGTATGGCACTTGTTGTTTTTGCTATAGCATCTATAGCGCGATGGTTGGCCTATAAACTTTCATAACGGCTGATGCTTATTGATTACGATGTATAAACTATAAGAAAATCCGCTCGGGGCTAACTACCTCAAGCGGATTTTTTTGTTTGACTCTGATATGTTTTTTATGTAAGGTGACGGTTAGAAAATCTATAATTATAACAAAATGTATCATTAAAAAATATTATTAAAGTATGGAAAGAACAGATGAAGCCATTGCTCTGTTTAAGAAACAGTGTGGCAAAACTCCGAAAGAGGCAGGTTTTCCGGTAATCGGCATTTATAAGAGGCAGAATGCTTTTCTTTATGCCGCTTCTGAAGAAGCAATCGATTCCTACAAAACCGAGCAGAATATCATCCGCGGGACGATGTTCTGGGCTTTGTGGCCATTGAGCTTGGCAATGATAAACTATGCTAATGCTGCGGTATGGTATCACGATGTGTTTCATTGGCGTTGTGTGATAAGCTATGTCTTTCTGGCTGTTTGGCTTGTTGTAGTTGTTACCTTATACATTAAGGTGCTTAAACTGGGCAAGAAGTGCAAGTTAGGTGAAAACATTATTTATCTGAACTACTAAAGTAATTGCTTATGAAAAAGTTGGTCTTTATGTTAATTGCCGCGCTCAGCGTAGCATTAACAAGTTGCTCGTGGTTCGACAGTGAACCGATTGAGCCGAAAATCATCGGCACCGGCAATCTGCAATATGAGGCTAAAAGCGGCACGTGGTTTGTTGTTGTTGACTCAACTCAATATACCGTTGCCCAAACACAGAGTTTTGAGCCGGTTGAGGAAATGCTGGTGACGATATTCACCTTACCGCGCAAGACCGGAGTGCAAGCCGTTATCGGCCATCAGTCAGTTGAGCAAATTGAGGATTTGTATCACAGAAATTATACAGTTTCGATTGTTGTTGCAGTCATATTCCTCGGCCTTGTACTGGTGAGTACTCACGAAAATGCAAAAAGAAAGTCTACTGAAGTTCCTGTGGTAAATGCTGATGTTTGAAATCAAAATCTCCCCCGCTGC
>CAMAJR010000078.1 GCA_945835885.1 uncultured Alphaproteobacteria bacterium | reverse complement strand
TTTGATGTTGACTTTTTGTCAATATTCGGCTATTATTATAATTGAAAAAATTAGTTATTATGAAAAATATTGTTAATAACCTTCTGCGTGCGGAAGGTCGCGGATTTTTTATTTCCGCAAAGAGTGGTGAATTCGAGGCATATAAGCTGACGGAAGAGCAGGCAGTTGAGTTTTGTTCTGAGGCACCTCAAGTAGAAAACTTGCCTAAGCTTGAAGTTGATGAAGTCTATACGGGCTTTGTTGCTTTGGGATTGGCTGATGGTTTTTGGGTGGGGACAATCGACGGAAAATTGTTCTGGCTTAATCCGGAGCGCTATGAAATGCGACCGTTCACCAACACCCCTGTCGGCGGTCATTCAAAGCGTGTAATTTACAGTGATTATGCGCCGGGGCGTGTTGCTCTTGAACAGGGCCGGTTGTTTGAGTATATCTCAAACGGTAACAACGCGATGTGTCGGCGTTTGCTCTTGGTTCGCGATTTAGATATTGCCGGCGAACTTGAGCGTCATCGCCAGTGGCGTGATCCGGAGGGAAAGCCGGAAGAAGTTGACAAAGAGCTTAAAAATAAGCTGATTGCCTATATTAAAGGCGAAGATGTCGATTTCACCGACGAAGAAAAATATCTCTTGGAGTATCATTTCAAATCGTATTATTTGAGGATATTCGGAGACGATTAGTTATCGGTAAGCTCTCAGCGAGGAATACTTGTTGAGAGCTTGCTTTTATAAAGAGCCGGTATTACATATTCTTCAGGGCGAGCGCTTCCAATTCTTTGAGTTGGTCACGATAGACCATTGCTTGTTCAAACTCGAGATTCTGTGCCGCTTCACGCATAAGTTTGGTCAGCTCTTTAATCTTTTTATCAATATTGCGGACTTTTTCCACATCTTGCGTGTCGGTTTTCACAAAGTCGGTTTCCGTCATTTCTTTCAGGGTTGAAGAAATGCTTTTCTTAATGGTTTGCGGTGTGATACCGTTCGCTATATTATACTGCGTTTGTTTTTGCCGACGGCGATTGGTTTCATCAAGCGCAATTTTGATGGAATCGGTTATTTTGTCGGCATAAAGAATAACACGTCCTTCGGCATTGCGCGCCGCACGGCCGATGGTTTGTATCAATGAGCGGGTTGAACGCAAAAAGCCCTCTTTATCGGCATCTAAAATGGCCACGAGAGAACACTCCGGAATATCCAAGCCCTCGCGCAACAAGTTAATTCCGACCAAAACATCAAATTTTCCGAGCCGTAAATCACGGATAATTTCAATGCGCTCAAGCGTTTCGATATCAGAGTGCATATAACGCACTTTAACACCGTTATCATTAAGGTATTCGGTTAAGTCTTCCGCCATTTTTTTGGTCAGAGTCGTAACTAAAACACGTTCGCCTTTCGCGGCGGTTTTGCGACATTCTTCCATCAAGTCATCGACCTGATTTTCCACCGGCCGCACAATGCACAGCGGATCGGTCAAGCCGGTCGGGCGAATAACTTGTTCGGAAAATACGCCTTTGCTTTGCTCCAATTCCCAATCACCGGGGGTAGCAGAAACAAAAATCGTTTGCGGGCGCATTCTGTCCCATTCTTCAAACTTTAGCGGGCGGTTATCCAAACACGACGGCAGACGAAAGCCGTATTCCGACAGTGTGGTCTTGCGATTGCGGTCGCCGCGATACATCGCACCGATTTGCGGCACGGCAATATGGCTCTCGTCAATAAAGAGCAGGGCGTTTTTCGGAAAATACTCAAACAGCGTCGGCGGCGGTTCACCCGGTTTGCGACCGGTCAGATAGCGCGAATAATTTTCAATGCCTTTACAATGTCCGGTGGTGTCAATCATTTCCAAGTCAAAACGCGTGCGCTGTTCCAGACGTTGTGCTTCCAAAAGTTTGTTTTCGGCATTAAACTCTTTGAGCCGGATATCCAAATCTTCTTTAATGTGTGTCATCGCCTGCGACAGTGCCGGACGCGGTGTTACATAGTGATTGGCCGGATATACCGTGATTTCATCAAGTTGCCGTGTTTTTTTACCGGTGAGAACGTCAAACTCATATATTTCTTCGATTTCATCACCAAAAAAAGATACGCGCCAAGCACGGTCCTCATAGTGTGCCGGAAAAATATCGAGCGTATCGCCGTTGACGCGAAAAGTCGAACGCACAAAATTGACGGTGCAACGCTCATAAAGCAAATTGGCTAATTGCCGATTGATTTCCTGAATATCAATTATATCGCCGACTTTGAGCGTGAACACCATCGCCGAATATGATTCCATACTGCCCAAGCCGTATATGCACGACACCGACGCAACAATAATCACGTCTTTTTCTTCCAAAACGTTACGGGTGGCACCGTGGCGCATTCGGTCGATTTGTTCGTTGATGGCGGAATCTTTTTCGATGTAGGTATCGGTTTTCGGAATATATGCTTCCGGCTGATAATAGTCGTAATACGAAACAAAGTACTCGACATTATTGTGCGGAAAAAACTCTTTCATTTCGGCATAAAGCTGAGCCGCCAAAATTTTGTTCGGTTCCATAATCAGTGCCGGACGTTGGCATTGTTCGATGATTTTAGCCATAGTAAAAGTTTTTCCCGAGCCGGTAACACCGAGCAGAACCTGATTACGTTCGCCGCGTTCAACTCCCGCACACAGTTCTTTTATTGCCTGCGGCTGGTCACCCGACGGCTCAAACGGACTTTCGATTTTGAAGGAATTATTTTCACTCATTGTTAATAGCTGTATTTATAAAAAGAGCGCAAATACTCTCCGATTTTTTGCTTATCGGCAAGCATTTCGCGTGTCGGTTTCGGCGGAATCTGTTTGCCGGTGAGTTTGGCATTTCGCACTTCGGCTTTATACATTTCTACGGCATATTGAGCCAATTCCGGCTGCGAGTAGTGCTCAATCATATATTCAATTTCGTTGTTTTGAGTGTTCTGTAAAGCGGTAATCGCATCAGGCGGGGCAATATTCGGCTCGTTTGATTTATCTGTTTGAGCAGATGCCGTGTTCATAAACCCGCATATCGCCAAACACATTATCCAAGAAAAAATATGATGCGCTTTCATTGTTATCTCCCTGTTATCTTTTTAATAAGTTTTTTCGTGTTGTTTGTATTATGTTTTTGGCACTGCTGACAGCATTATTATAGCTGTTTTTTGCCTTATGGGTTGCATCATCGATTTTTTGCCGCAAATCGTTCATATATTGATTATAGGCCGTTTGAACGTCAGTTATCGGGTTTGAAACAGGAACGTTTGTTTTTGCTTGCGGCGCGGTATTTGTTTGAGGTGATGCATTATCCGAGCCGGTAATATTTTGTAAAAACTGCATTAAAACAAGATTGTTTGGAGCCGAAACGGCCGGTTTTTTCGAAGTTTGCAACGTCGATGACCGGAGTGCCGGCTGTTGAGAGGTCGAGGCGGAGGAAAGGTATTCCATTAACACATTGACGCTTTCACTGACAGAAGCGGCAGATTGTCGGGCATTCGGTAACATATTTTGCGAATTTTTCGGCTGAGGGGCCGAGACCGCATAAGTTTCAACCGAACCGCTTGCCCACGGATTTGCCGGCAACGATTGTGCATTTGCATAATGATTCGTGATGATGCTTAATAAAACAATATAAACAATCCGCATTTTTTCCTCAAATATTATGGGACTATGATAGCATAAAAAAAATAAATTACCAGTATATTTTTGAATATATTATATCAGTTTTTCTTGGTTTTTTGCCGATGATTTTCGCCTGTTTTCGGTTGAGTGTCGGAAATTGCTGACTTTTTTGTTTTGTTTGGCTCAATACCGTATGCACAGAAGTTTTGCGCCGGCTCGTGCGATTTTTGCACAATATATGCCGGTGTGTTCACAACGGTTGAATTTGCCGGAATATCTTTAATGACAATGGCATTTGAACCGATTTTAACATTATCGCCGAGTGTAATCGGTCCCAAGATTTGCGCGCCCGAGCCGATGGTTACGTTGTTGCCGATTGTCGGGTGACGTTTTTCGAGTTTATTGCCTTTTTCATCGTAAAGTTTGCGCCCGCCGAGCGTTACATCGTGATAAAGCGTAACGTTGTCGCCGATAACAGTGGTTTCACCGATAACAACACCCATACCGTGGTCAATCATAAAACCGGCGCCGATTTTTGCCCCCGGATGAATCTCTATACCGGTCAAAAAGCGCGAAAATTGCGATAAAATCCGTGCTGTTAATAAAAAATTTTTATGCCACAACCAATGCGCAACCCGATGAAACGCAATTGCGTGCAATCCGGAAGAACATATTATGGCCTCGAGTTTAGAACGGGTTGCGGGGTCTCTGTCCATTATTGCTTGAATGTCTTGCAAAATTAACTTGTATTTTGAATTCATTTTGTGTTATACTCCCGAAAGTTATCATAATTTTATGATAT
>CAMAJR010000077.1 GCA_945835885.1 uncultured Alphaproteobacteria bacterium | reverse complement strand
AAACAATGCCTGTAAAGTAACGGTCGTATCCTGATAATAGTCGTAGCGAATGGTGTCAAAATTATAAAATCCGCGCTGTGAGGGCAAATTTTTGCCCCAATAATTCGGATTTTTAATGAGTTCCACATATTTATTGACTTGAAAATCTTTGACGGTGTAAGGCCCGCTGCCGAGCGGAACTTGCAAAGTCGGTTTATCAAATTCACGCCCGTCCCAGTCTTTTTTTGAAAAAATCGAAAATTGCGCCAAAATCATCGGCAATTCTTTGTTGTTTGTGCCTTCCTTAAAATAAAAACGCACTTCCCTTTCATTGATTTTTTCCACTCGGTCAACGTCGGCATAATACATTCGATAAATTGGCGAGCCCTTTTCCGTAATCGCCTTAAAACTGAATATCACATCATCGGCCGTTACCGGTGAACCGTCAGAAAAACGCGCCTTCGGATTTAAGATAAACCCGACATACGATTTATCGGCCGGCATATCAAACTTTTCCGCCAACAGCGGATACACCGTGAACGGGTCGTCCGTCGGCGACGTGCCAAGCGTTTCTAAACTCAGTGCCGCCACAAATGTTGCCGCAACGCCCTTAAAAATGTAAGGATTAAAGTTATCAAACGTGCCGTATGCCGGCAACACGATTTTTCCGCCTTGCGGTGCTTTGGGATTCACATATTCAAATGCCTGAAAATTATGATTATATTTCGCCGCGCCGTATAAAGCGATGCGGTCGGTAATTTCAGCCGATGCCGCACTGATACCGCAAAGCCATAATAAACTAACCGTTATAATTGTTTTCATCTGTCCAACCGCCGAATGGATATACCAAGTCTTCATCTTTTTCTTCCGTCGCTGTCGGTTTGGCCGCCGGTGTCGTCTTAGCCATATCGGCAACCGCCGCATTCATACTACGTTTTTGCCGAGCGCTTGTTGTTTCGTTTTGCTCGCTTCGCGTTGCAAAATGATTTTCATTGGTAGCGCGCAAATTATTCAAAATATTTTGAGATTGACCGAACGAAGCCGTTGTTGCAGACACCGGACTGGCAGAGAATGTCGGTTCAATCGGCATATTATTTGCCTCTGCCGTCATCGTCGGTGTCCTGTCTTCGGCATCTCCTTTAAACCCTTTGTGCAACGCCTGAAAAAACGGGTCTGGCTCATCGTTAATCATAAACGGTGATTCCGGCACCGATTTGCGAAACGGATTCAAGCGCGCAAAAAATGATTCTCGTTTCGGATTTTCTTCATACATCTCTTCATCATCTGAGCGTTCTTCCGTTTCTTCATCATTTTTATCAACATTGACAATACTTTCCGTAGCTCTCGGCTCTTCCATATTTGCAAGTTTCAAAACCGATGCATAGTCGTTGGTGCGGCGTTCCGGCTGCGCAACCAGTTGTTCTTCTTCCGAAGCACGCAAGTCTTTAATCCCGTCGGTGAGCGGCGCAATAATCGAATAAACTTTTCCGAACACACCGCTTTCAATCATTTTCAAAAACACTTTGTCGCGGTCGTGCTTTTCAAGCATCATCAAAAGCCCCTGATAACGCGAACAAAATTCTAACAATGAACCGCGAAAAACCTTGTCGCGATTTGCTTTTTCGCGCACCCAAGCATCAAATGTGTTTTGATTTTTACTGGCATCTAAAATTGCTTTACCGAGTGACCATTTTTCGCCGCGCAGCACACGCTGCCACAATTGGTCGAGTTGTGCCGTTGAGGCAATATTGCATCGTTGAATAATCTCGCTCAGTATTTCATTCATATCGGCAATAAACACATCAAATTTATTTAGCACAAATCCGTCTTTGATTTCGTGCTCGGCATCAAGCATCACACGCACCACCAAATCGGTGTAATCCTGATTTTTTTGCAATTGCGTCAAAAGCTCATTCTGCTTACGATTCATCGCCCGATTAACCAAAAATTGATTAAAATAACCGAATACCATCCACACCGCCAAAACCGGTAAAACAATAATCGCCACAATCGCAAACACCGTCGTGCTGCTTTGTTCCATCAACGTTGCACCGGCCAAAACATTACGCACATACATTGCGGCATAAAACAGCCATATAACAGAAGAAAACACCGCAGCAGAAAAAGCAAACATTAACATTCTACACCCTTTTCAAGCATATAACTATCCCACATTATGAACTATTATACCGTTAATTCGCAAATTTTTTATTAAGAAAGACAATAAACTTGAACAGATTGAAAAAAACACTAAACATTTTAGAAAAATGTGATAAACTGCCCTCAAAATTAAGTGAGGTAAATATGAGTGACAACGAAACAAACGTCTTGGATTTTGAAAAAACAATTGTCGAAATAGAAGAAAAAATCGAGCATTTACAATCTATTGCCGATAGCGAAAAATTAGATGTCAGCAAAGAAATCAAAAAGCTGCAAAAGCATCTGCAGACGCATATGGAAAGCGTGTATCGTCACTTAACCCCGTGGCAAAAGGCGCAAATCGCTCGCCATCCGAGCCGTCCGCACTGTTTGGACTATATCAGAGCACTGATTACGGATTTTGTGCCGCTTGCCGGCGACCGTCGTTTTGGCGATGATGCCGCTATGGTCTGCGGTTTGGGCACTTTTGAAGGCATTCCGGTCGTTATTATCGGACAAGAAAAAGGTAATGACTTGGATTCGCGCATTAAATACAATTTCGGTATGGCTAAACCGGAGGGCTACCGCAAAGCACAACGCCTGATGGATATGGCAGAAAAATTTAAGCTTCCGATTCTGAGCTTTGTTGACACAGCCGGTGCTTATCCGGGAATTGATGCCGAAGCCCGCGGACAAGCCGAAGCAATCGCCTCATCCATTGAAAAATGCTTGCAAGTAAAAACCCCGATTATCGCAACCGTCATCGGTGAAGGCGGTTCCGGCGGTGCAATTGCAATTGCCGTCGCAGACAAAGTTTTGATGCTTGAACATTCGATTTATTCTGTGATTTCGCCGGAAGGATGTGCCTCTATTTTATGGCGCTCCGCCGACAAAACAAAGGAAGCCACGGAAGCTCTGCATCTGACCGCGCAAGATTTGCAACAACTCGGTATTATTGATGAAATCGTGCCGGAACCTCTCGGCGGTGCACATCGCAATCCGGAAGCTGCGTTTGAAAACTTGCGTGCGGCACTTAAGCAAAATCTGCAAGAATTAACCGCCGCCAACTATGACAAACTCAAAAAACAACGCACCGATAAGTTTATGAAAATCGGCTCTCAATTTGTTCAAGTCAAAAAAGCAAAAGGATAATTTAACATTAACTCCTAAAAAAGCAGCTGACATTTTGCCGGCTGTTTTTTTTATTAAACGTATGCGATAATGTTGTAATCAGTAACCCAATATGTAAGTATTCCCTTTTGCATTATTGGCTTGAGGCGTAGCATCAGGCACTGTCGCATCTTCCGCATCGCGTCTGATTTCTCTTTTACTAATGCCTCTGTTAGAAGAAATACGACATAACGTATGCTCTATTATATCATCAAAATCATTTAACCCTGAATCATTAAATGGTTTTATCAGACTTATTATTATAATACATCACATCACTATATGCTGTTCTTTCCAAAGGCATAGATATATCTTTCAATGCTATACTGGCATCTTGACATACTTGATAAAGTTTCGGATACTTTTTGAAGAAATCAGCGCTCGGATTCTTCTTATTTGTTCCACCGTGCGTTGAAACATAGGTATACATACGCCAAGCCATATCTGCGACATTCTCATCATCAAAATTCAGCTTTTTCCACCTATGGCATCAAGTTGCTTAATAGCTTTAGGAGACATTTCTTTATCCAATTCACTCCGCAAATTCGGATAGTAACGCCTAGCCGCATTTACTGTTCGCGGTCCTCTAATTGGTCCGCCGATTGCCTCATCAGCCTTCTGACAAATTTTCTTAATTTTCGGATGCCCTTCAAAAAATTTTTGACATTTATCCGTCTCACTTTCATTAAACGGATTAAAAAAATTTCCATCGGTATAAATCAACCGATACATATTCCATATTTTATTTGTCAGATTACTGTAAGTAGTCCCTTTCTGCTTTTTAGAAACAACATTTTCCGTGTATTCTGTTTTTATCCTTCGCACTGTTATTTTGCGCTGATGCCTCCGAAAAAGAAGAAGTCGCAAGCACTAAGCACCAGTTAAAAGCAATTTTTTTTTAATCTTTCTATTTCCACATTATTATTTAGCTTAACCATCACTTTTTTCCTTGTTTAAGTTTATCCATTACAAAGAATTGCTTCTTATACTTTCAGTTTACCCCCGTTTTTTTGCCAAGCTTTTTTTTAAAATTTATGTCTTTTATTTCAGCGCAGAAAAACACATCATTATGAGGAGCCGCAGAAAGAGTCGCGTCATTACGAGTCCGACAGGGCGTGATAATCTCAATACCTCTCCTTGCAATCGCCACCCCAAAATACTGCCATCCATCGCACGATGTGGTGCATTCGTGCATCAAGGTATCTCAACTTCTGGCGCGTCAGTTTCACTTCTGAATCACATAAAACCTGTATTCTCATACCTTGAGCGATGCAGTGTATATATTTGCAACAAAAAAGCACCTTGATTAGGCGTGAGCCGTTAACAAGGTGCTTTTATCATATAAAAATAAAACAATAAA
>CAMAJR010000076.1 GCA_945835885.1 uncultured Alphaproteobacteria bacterium | reverse complement strand
GATACATCTCATTTCTGCTCTTGACTTATGGCGCGGGAAATATATATTGAAAAGATATTTTTGATAATTAATAAATTATTCTAAGCTCTAAACACTATTATTATGAATAAGCAAAACATTTTAAACGAGCCACAGGGCTCTCTGAAAGTAGGTGTGTTTAACCTGACTGACGGCCGCAATGTTTCTCAACTTAACAACATCGACCGTTCCAAAGTGCGTTGCGTTATCGCTTATATTGATGAAGAGCGAAATATTGCTATCGGATTATGCCCGGTCAAGATTATGTTGCCGTTTGCATTCGGATGTCTTGCGGTTAACACCGAAGGTATCAAAAGCGGACGTGAGGCAACCAAGATTTTGCTTGAAGAGTCCGCAAAACAAGGAATCAGACTTCCCGCTGCCGAATTTTGTGTTAACTATGACAAATCCGGTATCGGTAAGGGCGAGGCGTTTTTGCTGTCGTCTTATGAGCTGAAGCAGTTTTCTTTTCAAAAAGAACTGGTCAAGTCATTGTTTCAGTTAGGATTCTGGAGCGGTGACCGCACTTTGTGGAGTTCTACCATAGGTATCAACTTCAATGTTTGGATGCAAAGTTTCAGCATCGCCGCCGTTACCGGTTGGCACATACAATATCGCACTTTTGGTGTAATGCCGGCTGTTGAAATTCCGCTTTAGCAAAGGAGGGGTGGTCTTTAATGACTATCCCTCTTTAGTTTATGCGTTTGTTAAAAAATCAAGAGGCAAAACTCATCGTGCAAATACCGATAATCAACAAAGGTCAAACGTTGCTTAAAACCGAGCGGCAGATTACCGGCTTGTTGTTTTAAATATAACGATAGTTCAAATACTTCTATCATTTTCTTAATGTGATTTTCACGTTGATTACCGCGCAAACCGTAAATATCGGAAAAGAATTTGAGGTTTTGTATAACGGACAAAGTGGAAAAAAGCGAAAATTTTTGCTCCATATAACCGAAATATGCGCGCGCCTGTTCCGGATTTTTTATCATATCCGTTCCAAAAATAAGCCCTTGTCCCAAAGCAAGGAATTTTTATATTTATAAGTATGTAAAAAACAAGATTACAGTATTCGGCTCAGAATATTACACCATTTTTCGGCACCCGTCTGAATATCGTCAAACTCGGTATCGCGAATTTCAATCACTGCATTTTGCAAACCGATATCCTCACCGCAAATTGCCGCCGCACCGGTATTGTATTGACGCATATCATACGGCACGTTGGCATCGATTTTTAAGTTGTCTATTTTTTGCAATTCTGACAGCAGATGCACAGCAAACGGATTTTCTTTCACAAACAGAATGCCTGCGTTCCACGGACGAAACGAACCGCCTTTCAGTTGCGGCGTAAAACCGTGAACAGAAAAAATGGTCGGCGTTATGTTTCGAGCTTGTAAATCGCGAATTTTCGCAAAAATCGCCGCATAATACGGCCGATGAAAATGTGCCAGACGAAATTCTCGCTCATCGGAACTCAAGTTTTGATTGCCTTTAACAGTCACACCATCGCTTTCGCTTAAAATCAAGCTTGCTTCATTTTCTCGACGATTATAGTCAATAAATAAACGGGAGTAATTAGCGATAAAAGCCGTGCATCCGAGAGTCTGCGCCAACATCTCGGTCAGCACACCGCAACCTTTATCGCGCGCAATATGTGTATCTAACTCATTGTCGGAAAGTCCTAAGTTGTTGTAACCGTTCGGAATGGTAGCAGCGGCGTGTTCACAAGTCAAAATCAGCGGATTCTGACTATTCGGATTTATGATTTTATACGGATTAAACTCTGGCATTTCTGACCTTTCTTTGGAACCAACTGTTGTAGTAACCAAACTTGCCGGTATGACTCATCGCATCGGCAAGATGACGCGCATAAACATTTTCTTCATAAATTGTGTGCGAGTCAACTTTTTTCTCCGGCCGAAATTGGTCGTATGGTTTTTGATAATAGTAACTCAGATGTCTCAACACTGTTCGGCTGTCTTCCGCCTGATTTTGTATCCAATTAAAGCGATGAGCGAGCGGACGATTGATATGTGTGCCGTCATTGTTAATTGCACTGTTGACAAAATCACGGTTGAACTGTAAAAATGCGGCGATATATTGCGGATTAAAGTTTGCATTCATATACCGAAACTCAACGGTTTTTGACGGCATAATATTAAGTGTTTTATATTTATGTCCGAAGCCGACCATATCACGCAATTCGTTTAAATTGTCACACATTTCAGTCATAACACACAAAAAAGGATAATCACGTTTGTCGTCAGAGCTTAAGTTTCGGCTGATGTAGGTGGCGTAGAGGAGGTTATTGTCACGACGTTCGGGGGCGGCAAAGTTCTCAACAATGCTCGCTTCGTGTTGCATCATCCGTTTTATCAACCGCTTGTAAACATTTAAATCAAATCCCTCGGCAGAAATATGTTGATGCAACGAACAATGCACATTGGCATAACCCTTATCGAAGGAATCCGTAATTTTCAGACATTCCGCTTCATCGGCTTTGGATTTCATAATTCGTGAAGCGTATTCAACCGGTGCCAATCCCTTCATCGCAGCCAGACTTTCATCGCGCTCAATAACGCCGGCCGCTTGACTGTCCGTATAAACTTCCGGATTTTTACTGGTCATATAGATTTTTTTCCAACCGTGTTTTTGTTTTAAATAATTTACCAATTTGGTATAATCGCCGTATTCTTTCGGCACATAAAATTCGAGTTCAAAACCGTTGGGACGATAAGTTCCGAATTTTGTCGGTTGTCTTGTTTCAATTTGGAAAAAATCGCCATAATTGCTGTATTTTCCGGCGTTGTATTCGGTTGACATTTGATTGCGTAAAGCAACTAATTTACGAATGGAACTTTTGCGGGTTTGAAAATTGTAATTTTGGTTATAGCAATATTGCGGGGCAATTTGTGTGCGTAAAAAAGAATCAACGGTTTTGCGTGTGTTGTTTTTTAGTTCGGAATCGTTTAAGGAATTATATTTTTCGGAAAGCAAATTTAAAATATCTACGGAAATCGAAAGTCCGTGCAGATGTGCATACGGATAATTCGGCTTATAAATCCAATCACCGAACTCCGAGCGATAGTCTTTTTCATCGGTAAAGCCATAAGCAAATTGCCGCAATTCAAAGCTGAATGTTTCAATTTTATCAATAATATCAGTTAATTCTTGGTCTTTATTAACGATTCCGTTTTTGACTGAACAGAATTTTTCGCAATCTACATTGTAGTTTTCAACACTTTGCGCATATTCTTTAACAAAATCATCAAAATATTCTGCCGTATGTTCGGGATATTTGCGGGCAAAATAATCGGTCAACTCGGCAAACGGTTCAATCATTGCGTCAATATGCCAATCATAATAGAACTGCTTAAAATCTTTTTTACCGATTATTGCAAAATATTTTGCAAATTCAGCTTGAGTCATTTCAACGCTTGCCGGCATATCTGACGGCGCAGCTTTAGTTATTTGTGGGGTTTGATTGTTATTCATAATTTCCTCTTTATGTTAATTGCTTTTCCGTTCTTTCCTTAAAGCCCTCGTAATTTTCTCTAAGTGTTCGGGCTTTAAGCAGGATTTAAGCACTTAGAGATAAGAGCTGATAATAAGAGCAATCAAAAGAAGAGCATAAATTTCTATGCACAACAAACCGCCTTGCAAATCATCTTTTTTGCAAGCGAGCAGAGAAAAATATGTGCTCAAGTTTGTAGTCATAGTCAACTTTCTTAATTCAAACAAAAATAATGATAACTTATGCTTAAGAAATTGTCAATAGATTAAATAAAAAAAATGTTCAACAAAATATAAAAACAGAACAGATTTTGATACTCTGAGCCACAGGCAAAGGAGTTAAAAATGTCTTTAGACAATATCCTTAGGTGCCGTGCAATTACCGCTTTATAACACCCAAGGCCGCACGGTGAGACAGCTGATACTTCGGCTATGGCTCAAAGTAGCAGTGACGTTTTTCAATAAAATTATTTAAGAGAGCAATTTATAAAAACAAGCTCCGCATTGTCGCAAAACAATACGGAGCTTGAATAACATTAAATACCGGCATTCACTTTATCTATTTTGCGATAGTTTTCTATCGCCTGACAATAGGATTCGGTAAACTTTGCCTGCTCGATATAGCCGACTTCCTGCATTCGGCAATCAATATTTTCGAGCAACCGATGAATTTCGGGGCTCAAAAAGTGCGCCCGTTCATATACCAGTTGCAATATTTTGAGCGTGTGTGTTGACTGTAAATGCTGCAGCACATATTTGCATAAAGCAATTCCCTGTGCTTCATTATAGCCAAACGCGCTCAGGATACTAAGCAAAAGCGGAATTGCCTTTGGGTTATCCATATTATCCAAAAGCTCCTGCACCGCCTGATTTGACAGCGGATATATCCGGCTGTATTGCTGCAGAATCTCCAACCACGGGTCTGCTTCATAGTCGTTTGTGTTTAGCACTTTTCGCACAAGCATTGTTTCTTCTTCGAAACTCAAAACCTGTGTATAAGTGCCATCACCGGTGCTGCCTGGCAGCTTTTGATTAAAAATTGCCGAATAGAGCGCTTCGGCTTTATTTTTCTCGATTAACTCAATAATTTTTTTCATATGCAATTGTTTTGAGTATATAAATAATATCGTATCATAGACAGAATACCTTATAATATATATTTT
>CAMAJR010000075.1 GCA_945835885.1 uncultured Alphaproteobacteria bacterium | reverse complement strand
ATAAAAAAGAAAATTTCAAGCTGTCTGCCCGTATGGCGTAAATTTATGAATTTTTTTCAAAATATTTGTTGACAGCACGGGATTTTATGTTATTATCCGCGTCAACTGAGGACAAATGCATTCGTGTGTTTGTCGGTCAGTTGTGTGTAAATTTAATAACTTAAGGAAAATGTGATGCCTACAATTAATCAGTTAATTCGTAAATCACGAACACCAAAAGTGAAGAGAAACAAAGTTCCGGCTTTGAAATCTTGTCCACAAAAACGCGGTGTTTGTACAAGGGTTTATACAACAACCCCTAAAAAACCAAACTCAGCTTTGCGTAAAGTGGCACGTATTCGTTTGACAAACGGCTTTGAAGTAATCAGCTATATCCCTGGTGAAGGTCACAATCTTCAAGAACACTCAGTGGTGCTGATTAGAGGAGGCCGTGTGAAAGACTTACCGGGTGTTCGTTATCATATCATTCGTGGTACCCTTGATACTCAGGGTGTGTCTAAACGTCGTCAACGCCGTTCTTTATACGGTGCTAAGAGACCTAAATAGGAGATAAGATAATGTCACGTCGTCATAGTGCTGAAAAAAGACAAGTATTACCTGACGCTAAATACGGCAATAAGGTAGTCGCAAAGTTTATTAACAATGTTATGGAAGACGGTAAAAAGGCCGTTGCGGAAAAGATTGTTTATTCCGCATTTGACTTGATTGCTTCCAAAACAAAACAAGATCCGTTAGAAGTATTCAACACAGCTTTGGAAAATGTAAAGCCGGTGGTTGAAGTTCGTTCTCGCCGCGTCGGCGGTGCAACCTATCAAGTTCCGTGCGAAGTTCGTGCCGAACGCCGTCAAGCGTTGGCAATTCGCTGGATTTTGGGTGCCGCTGTTAAGCGTTCCGAAACAACCGCAACCGAAAAAGTTGCTTTTGAGCTGATGGATGCTTATGCTAACAAAGGTGCAGCCGTTAAAAAGCGTGAAGATACGCATAGAATGGCTGAAGCCAACAAGGCATTCTCTCACTACAAATTCTAATTATAGCAGAGAGGAAAGAAAATGCCAAAAACACATAAATTGGAATTATACAGAAACATCGGTATCATGGCGCACATTGATGCCGGTAAAACCACAACAACGGAACGTATTTTGTTCTATACCGGTGTGAACCACAAAATCGGTGAGGTGCATGATGGTGCCGCAACGATGGACTGGATGGAACAAGAGCAGGAACGCGGTATTACGATCACGTCTGCCGCAACGACTTGTTATTGGAACGGTTACCGTATTAACATCATTGATACACCGGGACACGTTGACTTCACGGCTGAAGTTGAACGTTCTTTGCGCGTGTTGGACGGTGCGATTACGGTATTTGATTCGGTTGCCGGTGTTGAACCGCAATCTGAAACCGTTTGGAGACAAGCTGACAAATATAATGTTCCGAGAATTTGCTTCTGCAACAAGATGGACCGTATCGGCGCGAACTTCTATCGCTGCCTTGATATGATTGTTGACCGTTTGGGTGCGCGTCCGATGGCTATGCAACTTCCGCTCGGTGCCGAATCCGAATTCCGCGGAGTTGTTGATTTGTTGAAGATGAAAGCAGTTGTCTATACCGGTGATACGGCTGATTCGCCGATTGAAATTCAAGAAATTCCGGCTGATATGAAAGATAAAGCGGAAGAATATCACAATCAATTGGTTGAAATGGCTGTTGAACAAGATGAACAGGCAATGGAAGATTATCTTGAAGGTAAGGAAATTTCGCTTGAAACCTTGAAGAAGTGCATCCGTAAAGGTACTTTGGCGCAAGATTTTGTGCCGGTATTCTGCGGAACGGCTTTCAAAAACAAAGGTGTTCAACTTTTGCTTGATGCGGTTGTCGATTATTTGCCGTCGCCGTTGGATATTCCGGCAATTAAAGGAACAAAGCCGGATTCTGATGTTGAAGAAATTCGTCACCCGAGCGACAAAGAGCCGTTGTCTGCTTTGGCTTTCAAAATTATGAATGACCCGTTCGTCGGTTCTTTGACCTTTATCCGTATTTATTCCGGTGTTATGAATGCCGGTTCATACGTTTATAACTCGGTTAAAGATAAAAAAGAACGTATCGGTCGTATGCTGTTGATGCACGCCAACAAACGTGATGACATCAAAGAGGCGTATGCCGGCGATATTATCGCTTTGGCCGGTTTGAAAGATACCACTACCGGTGACACGTTGTGTGATGAAGCGCATCCGGTTGTTTTGGAAAACATGGTGTTCCCTGAACCGGTTATTCAATTGGCGGTAGAACCGAAGACAAAAGCCGATGTGGAAAAAATGGGCTTGGCTTTGGGGCGTTTGGCAATGGAAGATCCGTCTTTCAAAGTTACTTCGGATCCGGACAGCGGTCAAACCATTATTGCCGGTATGGGTGAATTGCACCTTGACATTATTGTTGACCGTTTGAAGCGCGAATTTAAGGTAGAAGCAAATGTGGGTGATCCGCAAGTTGCTTATCGTGAAACCATTACTAAGCCGTGCGATATCGAATATACGCACAAGAAACAATCCGGTGGTGCCGGTCAGTTTGCTAAAGTTAAAATTAAGTTTGAACCGACCGAAGACCATACCGGCTTTGAATTTTTGAACACCGTTGTCGGCGGTAATGTGCCGAAGGAATATATTCCGGGTGTTGAAAAGGGCTTAAAATCGGCTATGGATGCCGGTGTTATTGCCGGCTATCCGGTAACCGGCGTAAAGTGCACACTTTATGATGGTGCATATCACGAAGTCGACTCGAATGTTATGTGTTTTGAAATTGCAGCCCGTGCCGCCTTCCGTGAAGGTATGGCTCAAGCCGCACCGAAACTTTTGGAACCGATTATGAAGGTTGAAGTTGTAACACCGGAAGAATATATGGGTGATATTATCGGTGACTTGAACTCTCGTCGCGGTTTGGTGAACGGTATGGACCAACGTGGTAATGCCCGTGTGGTTGATGCATTTGTTCCGCTCGCACAGATGTTCGGTTATGTAAACACGCTTCGTTCACTTTCTCAAGGTCGTGCTCAGTATACGATGATTTTTGATCACTATGCTGAAGTGCCGAGAGAAGTGGCTGAAACAATCAAAGCTAAATCAGCTTAGATATAATGTTAAAGACGCCGGAAAGGCGGTATGCCAATCGTCTTTCCGGAAAAATTAAAATTTATTTTATTGGAGAAATAAACATGGCAAAAGAAAAATTTGAGCGGACGAAACCGCACTGCAACATTGGTACGATTGGTCACGTAGACCACGGTAAAACAACATTGACCGCCGCTATTACAAAAGTATTGGCAGAAGAAGGCGGTGCAAGCTTTACAGCTTATGACCAAATTGATAAAGCGCCGGAAGAACGCGCACGCGGTATTACGATTTCGACGGCTCACGTTGAATATGAGACCAAGAATCGTCACTATGCGCACGTTGACTGCCCGGGCCACGCCGACTATGTTAAGAACATGATTACGGGTGCGGCACAAATGGATGGTGCCATTTTGGTGGTATCCTCAGCTGATGGTCCGATGCCGCAAACGCGTGAGCACATCTTGCTTGCTCGTCAAGTAGGTGTTCCGGCGATTGTTGTATATATGAACAAAGTAGACCAAGTAGATGATCCGGAATTGCTCGAATTGGTAGAAATGGAAATTCGTGATTTGTTGAGTTCTTATCAATTCCCGGGCGATGAGATTCCGATTATTAAAGGTTCGGCTTTGGCAGTATTGGAAGACGGTGACAGAAAAATCGGTCACGATTCGATTATTGAATTGATGGAAGCTGTAGACAGCTATATTCCGGAACCGACACGTCCGTTGGATCAACCGTTCTTGATGCCGATTGAAGATGTATTCTCGATTTCTGGTCGTGGCACAGTTGTTACGGGTCGTGTTGAACGCGGTGTTCTGCATGTTGGTGACGAAATTGAAATCGTCGGTATTCGTCCGACAGCAAAGACAACCTGCACAGGTATCGAAATGTTCCGCAAATTGCTTGACGAAGGTGAAGCAGGCGATAACATCGGCGTTTTGTTGCGCGGCACGAAGCGTGAAGAAGTTGAACGCGGTCAAGTATTGGCTGCACCGGGAACAATTACCCCGCACACAGACTTCACCAGCGAATGCTATATTTTGACGAAGGAAGAAGGCGGTCGTCATACTCCGTTCTTCTCGAACTATCGTCCGCAATTCTATTTCCGCACGACCGATGTTACCGGCACGATTCAATTGCCGGAAGGCACGGAAATGGTTATGCCTGGTGATAACGTAACGATTACGGTTCAATTGTTGAACCCGATTGCGATGAGCGAAGGTTTGCGCTTTGCTATTCGTGAAGGCGGTAGAACAGTTGGCGCCGGCGTTGTTGCTAAGATTCTTAAATAATTTAGGAAATCACGCTTAAGCGTATAACATTTTAACTCCCTTGGTTCGCCAAGGGAGTTTTTTATGTATAAACGTTTTATTTAACAAAATTGTTGAAAAAGCAAACACGTCATGCTGAATGCAGCGCCGGCGAAATGAAGAATCTCCTTAGACGCTGGGCAATTATCGCAAAGTGATTATATTGCTGCTTTATAACACCTGAGGCCGCACAGCGAGAGAGGAGATTCTCACGTCGGCATTTATCTCCTCAGGATGATGAAAAAGAAAACACTCCTCACGATGACGAAAAAGGAAACACGCACATTGTCATTCTGAGGAAG
>CAMAJR010000074.1 GCA_945835885.1 uncultured Alphaproteobacteria bacterium | reverse complement strand
TCAGGTTCTTCAGGCAATCGCCGCTTTATAACGCCCGAGGCCGCACGGCGAGAGAAGAGATTCTCACGTCGGCATTCGCCTCCTCAGAATGACGTGCCTGTTTTTTCAACAATTTTGTTAAATAGATTGTTTTGTTTTAATGAACTTTTTTAATTTTCTCCGATGACTTCTCGGCGGCCGTTGATGTTTTGTTTGCTGACGATGCCGTCATGTTCCATACGCTCAATCAGCTCTGCGGCACGGTTGTAGCCGATGCGTAATTTGCGTTGAACGTAGCTGGTAGAGGCCTTTTTATCGGTGCGGACAATATCCACGGCTTGCCGATAAAGTTCTTCGTCATCATTGGCGGCGCCGAATGCGCCTTTATCAAATACCGGTCCGGAATCTTTCGGAGTATTGAGTTCACCGGCCGTAACTTCTGACACATATTGCGGTTTGTCTTGCGACTTTATATATTCAACCACACGCTCAACTTCATCATCGGCGACATAGCAACCGTGAACGCGAATCGGCCGCAAACCCGATGACATAAACAGCATATCGCCCATACCCAAGAGTTGTTCGGCACCTTTTTCGCCCAAAATGGTGCCACTGTCGATTTTGGTGGTGACGTGGAAGCTGATACGACTCGGAAAGTTCGATTTAATCACGCCGGTAATGACATCAACCGACGGGCGTTGCGTTGACATAATCAGGTGAATGCCGGCCGCACGCGCCATTTGCGCCAAACGTTGAATCGCACCTTCGACTTCTTTGCCGGCCACCAACATTAAATCGGCCATTTCGTCCACAACAATCACGATATAAGGCATCGGCGAAGTATCGATAACCTGTTCTTCATAAATCGGCAGGCCGGTATCACGGTCGAATCCGGTTTGAATGGTTTTTTTCATTTCTTTGCCGCTCTTGCGCATTTCTTCTGTTTTTTTGTTGTAACCGGCAATATTGCGGACATTCATTAACGCCATTTGACGATAGCGTTTTTCCATTTCCTGAACTGCCCATTTGAGCCCGACAACCGCCTTGGCCGGGTCGGTAATCACCGGTGTCAGCAAGTGCGGAATGTCGTTATACATCGAAAACTCAAGCTGTTTCGGGTCAATCATAATAAACTTGCATTGTTCCGGTGTCATACGGTATAACAGCGACAGAATCATCGTGTTGACCCCGACCGATTTGCCGGAGCCGGTGGTGCCGGCAACGAGCAAGTGCGGCATTTTTGCAATATCGGCATATACATTTTGTCCGCCGATATCTTTGCCGAGTGCGACGTTCAAAATATTTTTGCTGTTTTTAAATTCATTATCCTCGAACAAATCACGAATCCATACGGTTTGACGCTTTTCGTTCGGTAATTCGATACCGATGGTGCTGTGACCGCTGACAACAGCCATACGAACGGATTGCACCGCCATTGACCGCGCAATATCGTCGGAAAGTCCGATAACGCGGGCTGTGCGGGTGCCGGCTTTCGGCTCGAGTTCATAAAGTGTGACGACCGGTCCCGGACGCACGGCAACGATTTGTCCGCGAATACCGAAATCGTTGAGCACTTGCTCGAGTTTAGCGGCATTTTCTTTAAGTGTATCTTCATCTATTTGAATGTTGCCTGTGGTTTTCGGCATACTTAAAAGTTCAATGCTCGGCAATGTATAAACATCACTTTTAGCCGGTTCTGACAACACTTTTTCAATTTTCGGCGTTATTACCTTAGCTTTGGGTTCAACTGCCGTTGCCGTATGTTGCGGTTGCGGTGTCGTCGAACCGGAATAATCTTGCAGTGCGTCAGACGGCACGGTCAATAATTCTTCTTGAATGCCGGTTTGCGTTTTGGTCGCAACAGATGTTTTCATACCTTCAGTGCGATAAATATCTTCCGGCATCAATTTTTTAGTTGTTTTTTTCGGCGTTTCCGGCGTGTTATCAATAAATTCAAAGGTCGGGCTGACGGTTTGTTTTTTGATAGGTTCGCTCACGGTTTGCGACGGTTGCGGCATAATGATTGTCGGTCTGCGCTGTGTTGTCTGATTTTCCGTAAAATTCGGCATTGAAGTTGTAGTTTTCAACATTTGTCCGACAGTCGGTTCTTTGCGCTCAAATTGGGGTTCACGGTGCGGACTTAATGTTGCTAATTTGTTTTGCATTTTTTTCTGCAAATAGTTTGGATTCAGTTCCTTAAATTCATTAAAGCTGCGAATGTTTGCAATTTTTTTGAATCGACCGAACAATAATCGGCAAATACCAAGCATAAGATGGCAAATCGAGGTTATGAGCTTCCACCAAAATCTGAAAGTTATTCCTGCTGCAAAATTAAATGCCAAAAAGCAGATGAAGAGCAACATAATTTTGAGCATAATTGTGTAATAAGGCACATCTAAATTGCTGAGCGGACTGCTTAAAGAACGACTCCAGTCGCCGGCTAAGTTATACGGTAAATCAAAACGTCGCAAAAAAGAATAACAGGTCGAATCAATAAAACAGGCCGTGCATAAAACACCGACAAACCAGGCAAAAATGCGGGCTTTATATTCCCAAAAACTATGACGGCGCACCAAAACCACACCCCATATAATCGGGATAAACAAAAATAAAATCAAAGCCAAACCGAAAGAACTGAAAACAAAATCAGCGCTGACAGCACCGAAAATGCCTAAAACATTTTTGACTTCCGTGTTTGCCGATGTAACTTTGTTCCACGACGGGTCTTCGGGATGATAGTCCCAAAGCGCAACGAAAATTGCCAACGGCAAAAATATGAATGCCAGCCCGAAAATATTGCACAGTAAGGCGTGCCACCAAGGTTCTTTTGATTTTGTTTCAACTTTGTTTTGTGCCATAACTTCCTCAGATTTACAAAATTTTGTCGGTTGGATTCTATAAAAAAATAATCAATAAAAGATTAAAAAACGCCTGAAACATAATGTTTTTTATTCCGATTGATATATTTGTTTGTGAAAATCATCGGCGTTTTGCTTGACATTTTAAATGCCTGTCTTTATACCTTTTGAAAGATTTAAAGGAAGGAAATAAATGAAATATGCTTTTGTATTTCCCGGGCAGGGTTCTCAATTCGTCGGAATGGGCAAAGAATTGGCGGAGAATTTTGCTTCGGCGCGTGCGGTGTTTGATGAAGTTAATGATTCTTTATCGCAGGATTTGTTTAAAATTATGGTTGATGGACCGGATTCCGAGCTGATGATGACAGCCAACACACAACCGGCGTTGATGGCTTTTTCTATGGCGGTTGTTCGGGTTTTGGAACAAGAGTTCGGTGTTGATTTTTCAAAAAAAGCGGCGTTTGTTGCCGGTCATTCGTTAGGTGAATATTCTGCTGCTTGTGCCGCCGGTGTGTTCAGTTTAAGCGATACGGCAAAATTGCTTCGTTTGCGCGGTGAATCTATGCAAAATGCAGTGCCGTTCGGTGTGGGCGGAATGGCCGCGGTTTTGGGATTGTCATATAAAGATGTGGGCGCATTGGTTGAGGCCTGCTGTCACGGTAAAGATATTTGCGTGGCGGCAAATGATAATTCGGACGGGCAGGTTGTCCTCTCCGGCTCTATGGCAGCGATTGACCGTGCGGTGGAAATTGCGCCGGAATTCGGAGCGCGTAAATGCGTCAAACTCGCGGTAAGCGCGCCGTTTCACAGCCCATTTATGGCGCCGGCGGCCGATGTGATGGCACGGGCGTTTATGGAAGTGGAAGCAAACGATGCCAAAATTCCGCTTGTGGCCAATGTCTTAGCAGAACCGATTACCGACCACAAAGAAATTATAAAACATTTGATAGAGCAGGTTACCGGCACTGTCAGATGGCGCGAAACAATGATGTTTTTCAAAGATAATGATGTGACGGATTTGGTAGAACTCGGCGCCGGAAAAGTGCTGTCGGGAATCGCTAAACGCAGTAATAAAGAAATGAATGCAATCTCCGTCGGCTCGATTGCGGAAATTGAAGAGCTGGCAAACAATTTATAAACCTTAATAAGAAAGGAAAAACCAATGTTCAGATTAGATGAAAAAGTTGCTTTAATTACCGGTGCCGCCGGCGGTATCGGTCGCAAAATCGCACACACACTCCACGAACAAGGTGCATATTTGGCGCTGACTGATATGAATGAGGAGGGATTGAAATCACTCAAAGCAGAACTCGGCGAACACGTTGAATATTTTGTGGCAAACTTGGGAGATACCGAAGCGATAAAATCTTTGGTTGACGAAGTGGAACAAAAGTTCGGTAAAATCGATATTTTGGTGAATAATGCCGGTATTACGAGAGACGGCCTGTTTATCCGTATGAGCGATGAACAGTGGCAATCTGTTTTAGATGTTAATCTTACATCGGGCTTTAAGTTGGCACGCGCCGTTGTTCGCGGTATGATGAAACGTCACTACGGCCGTATTATCGGTATGGCCTCGGTGGTCGGTGTTATGGGAAATGCCGGTCAGGCAAACTATTCTGCCTCTAAAGCCGCTATGATTGCGATGAACAAAAGTCTGGCTCAAGAGGTCGGTTCGCGCGGCGTTACGGTCAATTCCATCGCGCCGGGCTTTATCAGAACGCCGATGACCGATGTCCTTCCGGACGATGTTAAAGCCGCTCTCTTGGCGAAAATCCCTGAAGGGAAACTCGGTGAAGCGCAAGATATTGCAAATGCTGTTGCATTTTTGGCTTCCGATGAAGCACAATACATTACGGGACAGACTATTCACGTTAACGGCGGAATGGCAATGATTTAAAAATCCGTATAATGGGTAACTACTTGGGGAATTTCTCCTCGTGTACTATTTGGTGTACACGTCGTCGAAATTCCCCTTCGTATTTACCGCATTCTCCGGATTTTTAGTTGCC
>CAMAJR010000073.1 GCA_945835885.1 uncultured Alphaproteobacteria bacterium | reverse complement strand
TAATTTAGTGATTATATCCACACAGGACAGCGAGTGATTTTTATTATCGTCTTTACATTGTATCATATATTTCGCATAGCCAAAAACATTCAAGATTCCTCTTTACCGAAAGATTTTTCGAAAAACGAATATTTCGAGTTAACGGCCTCTATGACACCGGCGCGCGAGGTCGGCGGCGATTTCTATGACTTTTTCCCGATTGATGAAAACCATTTCGGTCTTGTTATTGCCGATGTATGCGGTAAAGGTATTACCGCCGCACTCTATATAATGTCTGCCAAAACAACCATTAAGAATATGTTGCAGGCGGGATATCCGTTAAAAGAGGCCCTTATGAGAGCAAACAACTCTCTTTGCGCCAATCGTGCAGCGTTAATGTTTGTCACAACTTTTGTCGGTGTTTCGGATTTAACAACGGGCAAAATAGAATATGTTAATGCCGGACATTGTCCACCGCTGATAAAAACAAAAGAAAAATACGAATATATTGACGTCGTGACTAATATGGTTTTAGGTGTGTTGCCTGATGATGAATATAAAACGGGATATATTTCTTTACGCAAAAACGAACGTTTGTTTTTGTATACTGACGGTGTAACCGAAGCGCAAACAAAAGCCAAAAAATTCTTCGGAACAGAACGGTTGTTGAATATTCTCAACGAATAATTAAAAAAGCCGTCACTGCGGACGGCTTTTTCATTTATTTGAGAGGTTTTAGTATTTACCTTCATACGCATCTAAATAGATTTGCTTAATTTCGCTCATCAGAGGATATACCGGATTTGCGCCCGTGCATTGATCATCAAACGCCAATCTGACCAGTTTATCCAAGTTTTGCATAAAGGTTTTTTCATCAATTCCCCACTCCCGAATAGATTTCGGTATGCCGATTTCTTCCTTCAACTTTGTGACCGCCTGAAGAAGACGCTCAACCTTTTCATCGTCAGAAACGGTATCATCGGCCAAATACAAAACATGAGCTATTTGTGCATATCTCTTCTTTGCTTCCGGTGCTTTATATTGCGGAAAGATTGTCTGTTTTTTAGGACAATCGTTCGCATTATAGCGAATAACCTGGCAAATTAAGAGCGCATTGGCCACACCGTGCGGAATATTATACATTGCACCCAATTTGTGCGCCATAGAGTGACAAACACCCAAGAAAGCATTGGCAAAAGCCATACCGGCAATAGTTGCGGCATTATGCATCTTTTCACGCGCTATTGGGTCTGCGGCACCATTTTTATACGCTGACGGCAAGTAACGGAAAATTTGCTTAATCGCTTCCAAAGCAAGGGAATTTGTATAGTTTGTTGCCATTACCGAGACATAGGCCTCCAAAGCGTGAACCAAAGCATCGATACCGCCGGCCGATGTCAGGCCTTTCGGCATTCCGTCAACAAAGTTTGCATCAATAATCGCCATTTTCGGTGTTAAAGCATAATCGGCAATGGCATATTTAACATGCGATTCATCATCGGTGATAATGGAGAACGGCGTTACTTCCGAACCTGTTCCTGATGTTGTCGGAATGCAAACCAAATCTGCTTTTTTACCCAATTCCGGAATAGAACATATACGCTTTCTGATATCCATAAAACGCATAGATATATCTTCAAAATTCGTCTCCGGCTGTTCATACATCAACCAAAGAATCTTAGCTACATCCATCGGCGAACCGCCGCCCAATGCCACAAATAAATCCGGCTGATATGTATTGACCATCGCCATTGCTTGCTTGACCGTAGATAAAGTCGGGTCCGGCTTGACATCAAAGAAAATTTGATAATCTATATCCATTTCTTCAAAAGTATCAGTAATTGTGCGCACCGCGCCGGAATCAAACAAAAATCTGTCCGTAACGACAAAAGCGCGTTTCTTTTGAGCGTATTCACGCAAAGCCAATCCGGTTGAACCGCGTTTGAAATAGATTTTCGGAGGCACACGGAACCACAACATATTTTCTCTCCTTTCTGCAACTGTTTTGTAATTTAACAAGTGTTTAACACCGACATTCTCACTAACCGAATTTCCGCCCCAAGAGCCGCAACCTAACGTTAAAGACGGCTCTAAACGGAAATTATACAAATCTCCGATACCGCCTTGTGAAGACGGAGAATTAATTAAAATACGTCCTGTCGGCATTTTATTTGCATACATATCTATTCTGTCTTGAACTCTTTCATCCGTATACAAAACAGATGTGTGTCCCAAACCGCCGAGTTGAACCAGAGCCAAAGCAATATCTGTCGCGTTTTCAAAATTATCCGCTTTATACATTGTCAAAATCGGTGATAATTTTTCGTGTGCATACGGATTTTTAGTGGTATAATCCGTTTGTTCTACCAACAAAATTTTCGCATCGTGCGGCACCTTAAAACCGGCAAGCTCGGCAATTTTATAAGCCGGCTGACCGACGATTGCAGCATTTACGCCTTTATCCGTCAAAATAATCTTACCGAGTGCTTCCGCTTCTTTGTTGTTTAAGAGATAAGCACCGCGATATACAAATTCTTTTTTAACTTCTTCATAAACATCTTTAACGACGATAACCGATTGTTCGGAAGCGCAAATCATTCCGTTATCAAAGGTTTTTGAAAGCAAAATTGATGATACGGCCAATTTTATTTTTGCGGTTTCATCAATAATGGCCGGTGTATTACCCGCACCGACACCTAATGCCGGTTTGCCGCTGGAATAAGCCGCTTTTACCATCCCCGGTCCGCCTGTTGCCAAAATTCCCTGAATTTTCGGATGTTGCATCAAAGCGCTCGATAACTCGACCGACGGCTCATCAATCCAACCGATGATATCTTTTGGCGCGCCGGCCTTAACCGCGGCATCTAAAACAACTTTAGCGGCGGCAATTGTTGATTTTGTTGCGCGAGGATGCGGTGAAAAAACGATGGCGTTTCTGGTTTTTAAGCAAATAAGAGACTTAAAAATCGCGGTTGATGTCGGATTTGTTGTCGGAACAATACCGGCAAGAACTCCAAGCGGAGCAGCCACGACTTTGGTGCCGTTAATTTTATCCGTTTTGATAATACCGCACGTTTTCATACCTTTATGCTTGTTATAGATATATTCTGAAGCAAAATGGTTTTTAATGATTTTATCTTCAACAATACCCATTCCGGTTTCTTCCACCGCCATTTCCGCCAAATCAATACGCATTTTATTGGCTGCGGTTGCCGCTGCCTTAAAAATTTCATCAACTTTTGCTTCGGAATATGTGGCAAATTGATTTTGCGCAATATGGACACGATCCAAAAGTTTATCTAAATCTTCTAATGTTTTCACGCCTGTCATTTATTTACTTCCTTTCTTCTAATGATTGAGCTTTTTCTCCATAACTTGAAATTTTCTTGAATGCCTCTTTTATCGGGTTTGAGCATGCGTTTCCGGCAATACAACCGCCTTGGCAGCACATAACTTCGATTAAATTACCGGACGGACAATTGCCGGTCTTGGCATACATTTTTAAATCTCTTATTGATGCCTTGTCTAAACCGTTGATGATTACCGGCTTAACTGCATCCGGCTTGCCTTTCCAAGCTGCCTGAACAGACCTTGCCACGCCGCCGGACAAAGCAAACTCACGAGCTTCTTTCGAGCTTTTATATGCAAATTCCGTTTCATCACAATTTTCTGTTTCTATATTTAATGCAATTAAAGCGGCTTCCAATTCTTCAACATTCATCAAATAATTGATATTCGGATTATCTAACACTTCCCTTCTCTTGGCAAAACACGGGCTGATAAAGACCGTAACGGCGTTCGGGTGTTCTTTTCTGACTATCTCTGCCGTATAATACAAAGGTGTATGCGCATCGGAAATATACGGTTTGATTTCAGGCAAATGCTTTTTCACCAATTCGTTATAGCCGGCACAGCAAGATGTTGTCATAAACGGCGCACCGTTTTCCAATCTTTCCTGAAAATCTGCGGCTTCCGTTGTTGCGGTAATATCTGCGCCTTGCGCCACTTCATAAACGTCCGAATAACCGATTTTAAGCAATGCTTCTTTGATTTGTTCCGGCTTACACGACAAATGTCCGAACACCGCCGGTGCGACAAGGGCAATCACTTCTTTTCCGGCTTTAATATGCTTAAAAATATCAATAACTTGCGATTTTGCGTGCACAGCGCCAAACGGACACGCAGACACACATTTACCGCACGAAATACATTTTTCAGAATCGATACGCGCAAAACCGTGTTCATCTTTGGCGATTGCTCCTACCGGACAAGCACTTTCACACGGAACGACGGTTTTTACGATTGCGCCGTATGGGCAAGCACTTATACACATACCGCACTTTTTGCACTTTTCCGCATCAATTACAGATTTGCCGTTAATATGAGAAATAGCCCCGAAACGACAAGTGTTCATACACGGACGCGCAACACAATTTTGGCATAAATCCGTTACATAAACGCGCGATGACGGACAACTGTGGCACGCACTCTCGACAACCGTCAACGGGTGTGAATCGGGATGCTGGCGTTGCAGAGCTTGTTGGGCATAGTCCGACAATAATGTTGTTTCATCATCTTCTTCAATAGAAAATCCCAGACCGGCTAAAGTTCTGGCTCTTAAAATTCCGCGTTCTTTATAAACACAGCAACGAAACGGAACTTCCGAATACTTCGGACGCATTTTATGCGGAATAAGACGCGTGTTTTCGGTAAAATTATCTGAGAAGAAGGCCTTAATCAATCTGACAAGCACTTCGCGTTTTAATTTTTTTGTTTCTAATTCGGGACTATTCATGAACGTAACTTTCTTTTTTTAACATTTAACATTGATTTTTCTGCTCCTTCAATAACAAAATTGTTTCGACTTTGCAAATACTGATTTGCAGTTTTCCCAAAAAATTATCTTATATATAATTTATGATGACCTGTTTAAAATACTTATCTTCG
>CAMAJR010000072.1 GCA_945835885.1 uncultured Alphaproteobacteria bacterium | reverse complement strand
ATAGGAGACTTAATATGGCTGATTTTATTATAGATAGACCACAATATATCCAAGAGCTGATGAGTTTTAAGGATACTGATTTAATTAAAATTGTCACGGGAGTAAGACGTTCGGGCAAATCCACCGTTTTCGATTTATATATTCAAGAGTTATTAAATCAGGGCGTTTCAAAAGAGCAAATACAGATAATCAAGTTGGAAGAAGTGGAAAACGAGCATCTGTTGGATTATCATAAATTGCACAAACAAGTAATGGATAATCTTGTTTCAGGCAAAAAAAACTATGTCTTTTTAGATGAAATTCAAAAAGTTACCGATTTTCAAAAGGCTGTTCGCAGTTTGTATGAAAAGAAAAATATTGATTTATACTTAACAGGCTCAAACTCAAAACTTCAATCTGGTGAGTGGGCAACTTCTATCGCAGGCAGATATGTTGAAATAAAAATGTATCCGCTATCATTTAAAGAGTTTTATGAAATCTACAAAGATAAAGAAAACAATAATAAAGATAAAATATATGATAATTACTTGTTATACAGCTCTTTTCCGTATGCTCAGCACTTTGTAAATATCGGCGCACCTAATTTTCAGCAGCAGATAGATACTTACATTCAAGGTATTTATGACACCATTGTTTTAAATGACGTTATGGACAACAAAAATATTAGTGCGGCAGACAGATTACGTCGTGTTCTAAAGTTTGTCGCTAATTGTATCGGTTCTGAAATTTCCATAAAGAAAATCAGCGATACAATGACTTCGGATGGTATCAAAATCTTGCCGTCAACAATAGAAACATATCTCGATGCTTTTAAGGATGCCTTTGTGTTGTATAAAGCGGACAGATATGATGTTAAGGGCAAAAAAATTCTCAAAACCTTAAACAAATACTACCTTGTGGATATGGGCATAAGACGGCATTTACTCGGCAACAAGGTAACAGATACAGGGCATATCTTAGAAAACATTGTATATTTGGAATTATTACGCCGTGGGTATAACGTTTATGTCGGCAAAATAGATTATCGGGATAAAAATGGCAAATTACAAACAGCAGAAGTAGATTTTGTTGCCGAAACACCGAACGGATTGGAATATTACCAAGTCAGCGATACAATGAACGAGCCGCAAACACTTAAACGGGAATTGGCTTCGCTACAGATGATTAAGGATAATTACCCGAAATTTGTATTGACCAGAGATTACGGCACCAAAGACTATGAAGGAATCACTCAATTAAACGTTTTGGAATGGTTGACTAAGTAAAATTTCCGAATAACCGCAGAATTTTCGGATTTGAACTTGACATTTGAACGATTCCGATGCTATTGAATCACAAGTTTGAGGTGTGATTCTTACTATGAATCATTAAGCGGAAAAACTTGGTTTTTAAAATTACAGGTCTAAATTAGCGTCTAATCCTCATATAAGCAAAGTAATGAACAGGAATATAATTCCCAACTTAAAAGATTGTTCGCTCGTATGGTCGAAAACGGCAAGGCCTTTCGCAAGCAAGTGGGTCAATATGCCATAAGCAAACGCGAAAAAAACAGATAGAATATTTGAAAAAAGAGCCAAAACAGATGTTTCGGCCCCTGTTATGAATGAATTTATCAAAACTATTCCGTTGCTTTAATATATTCCACGGCCTTTTCAACTTCAACCTGTCCAAGTTTATCCAAATCTTCCACCGTGATTTTCTGTTTTTTGGCATATTCCATAGCATCGTTAATCATATTTTCGCACGATTTGTTTTCTAAAATTTTATTAACTAAATTTTCGTGCATAAACATATTTTTGCCGGCATTGAAAGCCATATAAGTTTTGTCGTTTATACCGATGTTATATTTTGCCACACCCAAGCCCATAAAATATGTGACCATAACCGAGGCGGTTATCGGTTTTGCCGCAGACATTGCACCCATCGCAAACGCCGCACAAAAATAATATTGTTGTGCATCACTTAAATCAGAAAATACCGTTTCCAAATTTTGCGAATCACCGTTAATTTTTTTAGTAATTTCATCTTCAAAATACTTTGCCGGCGGCAACGGTTCATCATCAAGAGTTACATCTGTTTCTCCTGCTTTTTGTAGCATTGCGGCATCATTTTGCTGAGCTGTTTGCGCCAAAGTTTCGGCCGCTGTTTGTTCTTGCACCTGTTGCTGTTCATCTGTTTGATTTTGATTATCCTTTTTGCCGCACGCACTGAGCAAAACAGCCGCACAACCTAAAATAACGATGATTTTCTTCATAAATTCGCCTCCTGATTTTTTATAAGGTTACACAACAAACGCTAAAATATCGTTAAAAATTATTAACTTGCGGTTCAAGTTCTATCAACAAAACATCACTCGGTGCCAACAGACGCATCGGCGGTCCCCAGTAGCTTGCCCCGTTTGAAACCAAGAGCATTGTTTGTTCTAACGGATAAGCGCCGCTGATAAAACCGGCGTTTCCCCACCGTACCGGAAAATGAAACGGAAAAATCTGTCCGCCGTGCGTATGCCCTGAAATCTGAACATCTGCCGTTTGCGCGTTAAAATAGCGGGCAACTACCGGTTCGTGCGCCGCCAAAATACGGAATTCATTGTTTTTTGCCTGACGTAACGCCTGTTCCGGATTTGGCGAAAATCCGGCGTATGACGGCACACCGCCGATATAGATACCGCTGTTTTCAACAGACACACCGCTGTTGTGTAAAACCTGCCAGCCGAGAGAAGCAAATGTCGTCTCCCACTGCAACGCGTTATGATAAACTTCGTGATTGCCGAGGATAACAAATATACCGAGTGGCGCCCGCAGTTTTTTCAGTTCTCTCAGTTGTGTCGTGATGGCTTGCGCAAAATCATCGACAATATCTCCGGCCAAAATCATTACATCCGGCTTCTGTTCATTAAAATAACGCACAAACTTGCGCACTTTTGTCGGTGATACCGTTTTATTGATATGTAAATCGGAAAGTGCTAAAATTTTTATCGGTCGGCAAATTCGAGAATCCGCAAAAGAATAACGCTTGATGCGAGGCATTTTGATTGCGGATAATAACGCATAAATACTCAAGAAGCAAACAATTCCGAGCGTCCACAAATTTGCCGGAACAGCCGCCGATACCTCAAACGGTGATACAACCTTAAACGGCGTCAGTAAATATGCGCTCAGCCACAATACATCGCGAACACCCAATACACACAATAACAAAAAAGCAAAGCCGAGCATAAAGTAACCGATGCGCGAAATCAATATATAAATACGCGTTGGAACTTTGGGATTTGTGCGCAAATTCCAAATCAGAGCCATGGCAAACCATGCACTTGTCAGCAATACATAAACCACCGCCGTCAGCCAAAACGGACATTCCGTATATGCAGTCAGAGCATATCCCGTATAAAGGATACACGGTATTGCAATCAGTGTATATATAATCAAAAATCCTGACATTTTTTTACTTAGAAATATAATGTAGTATGCTTTATGCTAAAATGCAAAATAAAATTTTTGTTTTTAAAATGCGTAAGCCCTCGATTTTTCTTCGAGGGCTTAAAGCATTTACTTTGCAAACAGCTCAACATTGTATTCATAGGCCTGAAGCACGAGATTGTAGCCGTTGAGCTCAAACTTGTCTTCTAAGCGCAGGCAGAATGCGGACACTCGGTCAGCAAATTCCGCAGGAATCTGAGCTAGAACGTCGAACACGGTCAGATACGGTTTTGCATCGACATCGGCCGGCTTATACACGGTAATCACGCCGAGTGATTGCATTTGCGGCGCAGGACAAGCACCGGTAAGTGAACGAATGTTCATCAGGCTTTCCGTCCATCCGACCGGTACCAAACACAGAGAAGTGTTACCTTTGCGAATCTCTTTGTCGGTCAGGATAAGCTTTTTCATTCCCTTCACAAAACCGGCAAACGAAATACGCTTGGCTAACTTTCTCAAATCAGCTTTGGGTTTGGCACTAGCCGACTGCATTTGCTTACAAATGGCGGCATACTTTTCTTTCTGGGCTTCCGTCAGGTTAAAACGGTTAAGCCGATTTTCAATCTTTTCCATATATATATGTAAATGAATAAATATTTATTGTTGTTATACTCCTTTTTATTTTATTTGTCAATTATTTTGTTAAAAAATTTTTTGATAATGCTGAAAAATTAAATTGCATTTACGGTAAATTGTCTTATATTGATTGAAAAGAGGTGTGTAAATGTTTGAATATGATTCGTATATTATCGGTCCGACACCAAACAAATTGGTGATATTCCTGCACGGCTACAACGGCACGATTGCAACCCATCAATATGCGCTTGACTGGCTTAAACAATATGTGCAAAACGCGGTGATTATTGCACCGCAAGCGCCGCAAATCAGCGACAAAAATCCCGAACGTCGGCAATGGTTCGGTATGCTTAAATATGATATTCAAAATCGCCGCGCAGACCCGCAAACAACGACTGAAGACATTTTTGCGATTTATAATAATGCAAATACTGAAATTGATTTATGCGCCGCGCAAATCAATCTTTTTATTGATGCGTTGCAGCAAAAATTCGGCATTGATGACACACACACCTTTTTATGCGGTTTTTCGCAAGGCGCGATGCTGACACTTTATACCGCCCTCACCCGTCACACGCCTTTAGGCGGTGCATTTGTGCTTTCGGGGTTGGTTGCCGGTGCCGATTCGTTACAGACAAAAATATCAGCACGTCCGCCGCTTTATTTATTTCACGGTGAAGACGATTTGCGCGTGCAATATAAAACTTTACCGATAACACTCGATTGGCTCAAGCAAAATCATATATCGGCCAAAGTGCAAACCTACGCCGGCTTGGACCATCGTATGAACGAAGAAGAAATCAAACAAATTGCAAATGTTATTAACAACAAAGGAAAATAAAAAATGCGCATATTTATTTTTTTGACTGCATTGCTTTTGACCGGCGTTGCCTATGCCGGAAATATTGAATACGGTTATAACGCAAATGGTGACTATGTCCCGACTAAAATCAACGGCAAACGTGTGGATTACGGATATAATGCCAACGGCGATTATGTGCCGACCAAAGTCGGCAATGACCGCATTGATTACGG
>CAMAJR010000071.1 GCA_945835885.1 uncultured Alphaproteobacteria bacterium | reverse complement strand
TTCTTGTAAAATTACATATATTATATTACTAAAGTAATATATCGTATTTATGACTTGTGATAAAGCACAAATTCTTATTATTATAAAAAAAAACGAAACTTTTGATAAGGATAGCAATGATGAAACAAAATGAAAACGGCCGTTCAATGATTGAAATGCTCGGTGTTTTGGCGATTATCGCCGTTTTAACGGTTGGAGGTATCGCCGGATATACCAAAGCTATGGCTAAAATAAAAGTTAATAAAACAATTCAGCAAGTTACCCAAATGGCTCAACACACGCGTATTGCTTTCGGTTCACAACGCAATTATAAAGGTTTGGGCGAAGGCGAAGATGTTCCGACAGTTATGTTCACCGCTGATTTAGCGCCTAAAGAAATGTTGACGGTTGATGCAAACGGAGAATACGTCGTGCCATATATTTTCAAAAACGCATTTAAAGGGAGTGTTTCGATGCGTTATTCCGACCATTCTATTGTCGGTGACAATATGGCATTCATCGTTCGGTTTGAAGGACTTCCGAATGCGGCTTGTATCGGCGTGGCCATAGCGGATTGGAGCGGCTCTGACGGTAGCGGCTTTATCGGTCTGACCATTAATCAACAGATGCCGGAAGATTTATTGGAGCCGACTTGTCAGGTTGAAACAGCCAAAGGAAAGGCAACTTTTTGCACTAAAAAAGGCACAATGCCGGCAGCTTCGGCCTCTCTTGCTTGTTTAGAACATAACAATTTTGTTGAATTTAAATTCTATTAAATCGTTCTAACTCCCGAAAAAGTCCGTCATATTTATGGCGGACTTTTTTTACATCGTTTTGCATAATTGTTTTGAAATTCGATAACTTTGACGGCGCCGGATTTACCCTTTTTGCTTTTTCTTATCTTCTTTTTTCTTTAAGACTTCCAAATCACGTTCAGTGGCAATTTTATTCAAAATTGTTTTAACAACGCTGTCGATTTCTTTATCCTCACGATAATCCGCCTGTAACGCGAAATTAACGCGGTTATCTTTTAAGAGCTTAATCGCTTTAGCTTTTTGCCGACTATGCGGTTTATAGACGGCAATTGCCGTTCCGCCGTGGTTTTTAACCATTTTCATTGACGGGATATCCGTCATACCGTCACCAAAATAAATAATGCGTGTATAAGGAATGCGTCGTTCTTCATCAGGCATATATTCGTTGACGATTGTATCATCAAATTTACCCAAGCCCTTATTGATTTTAGAGAGATACTGCACTTTGCCCGAATAATTAACCACCCGAGCCGGCCATACCGGCAAACCGTCTTCGCCGTAAGCAAAAGCACACCCGTAGACATCTTTAAAAAATCTTCTGATACTGCAACCTTCTATGATTTCTTCGTAACCGGACGAAACAATATAATGCTCAATATCCAAATCTAAAAATTTACCGTATTTATTGATACGCTCGAACCAATCTTCCACACCTTTAAAAAATACGATAAACGCACCGCAATACGAAAGATTTTCTTTTGTTAAACAAAACCCTTTTTCTTTGGCTTTTTTTGTAAAATAATACATACTTCCGGTCACTTGGTCAACACCGTTCTGCACCGACCAGGCATTTGCCTCCCGCCAAAAATCAGCCGGTTTCATACCGAGTTCCGGTATCAGCAGATAATCCTGCATATAGGTTGTGCTTAATGTTTCATCAAAATCATAAATTAAAGCAACTTTCTCACGTTTCATATTTTTCCTTTCTATCATAAAAAGAAATTATACGCACTTATATTTAAAAATCATTTAATATTTCATCGCTTGTTCAAATAAAAAAACGCCGATATTAAAAACATCGACGTTAATAAAAGTTACGCCTTTTTTTGTCGTTTCTTGATATATTTTGCAAAGCGCTCACTTTTTTCTTGCACCCAAACATAAAACATCGGAATAACAAACAAACCGCCAAGTGTTCCGACAAGCATTCCCCAAAACACCGGAATACCGATGGCTTTACGACTGGCAGCTGCCGCTCCGCCGGCGATAATCATCGGGAATACTCCCAAAACGAAGGCCGATGCCGTCATCAAAACCGCTCGGAATCGTTCCGCCAACCCGCGAACAGCCGCATTGACAATTGTTGCCCCTTTCGCACGTTCATCTCGTGCAAATTCCACAATTAAAATAGCGTTTTTACTTGCCATACCGACCAATAAAATAATGCCGAGTTGCGCATAAATACTAAGTGCTTCTCCACTAAAGAACAAACCCAACATCGCACCGCTGACCGCAACCGTTAAGGACATAATCACCGGTATCGGGATAATAAAACTTTCGTATTGCGCAACCAAAAACAAATATGCAAACGTCAACGACAACAGCAATAAAAAGCCGATTTGACCGGAAGTGTGTTTTTCTTGATAACTCATTGTTGACCACTCAATATTGAAACCCTTCGGTAAGCTGTCAATCAGATTTTCTACCGCTGCCATCGCCTGACCTGTTGAACTTCCCGGCACCTGCACTGCCGTAACTGATGCCGCCGGATATTGATTGTAACGTTCTACAACACGCGGAGCCAACACTTTATGCAAATCAACCAAACCGCGCATCGGCACCATACGTCCAAAATTATTCTGCACATACAATTCATTGATATTGTCAATATTATCACGATATTTCCAATCAGATTGCATCATAACTTTATTAACCTGTGTGCCGAGATTGATATCATTGACATAAGCCGAACCGAGATAGGTTTCAAGCGTTGAAAAGATATTGTTCATCGGCACTTTCATACTCTCGGCTTTTTCGCGATTTATATCTAAAAAGATATTCGGGGTTTTGGCATTAAACGTGGTATAAGCATAAGCCACTTGCGGCAGCTGATTGACCTTGCCCAAAAATCCCTGTAACGCCGCATCAAGTTATCGCAAAATATCAAAAAAGCTGTTTACAACTGCAAACAGCTTTGAAGGATTTATATAATTCCCCTTAAAACAAACCTTATTTAGCAATATATTTTTCAACCAATTCTTGCATTTCGGCTGTTTTGGTATAATCCCAAACGCTTTTCCCGTTCATATCTTTCAAATTAGCGTTTGCGCCATTTTCAAGCAACATTTCCACCACGGCCGGATTTTCATTTAAGGCGATGGCATACATCAACGCGCTGCGCCCCTGTTCATCAACCGCGTTAACATCGGCTCCGTAACGAAGCAACATTTTAATCACTTTCGGTGTCACATCAACGCGGCACACATTCATCAATAACGTGCGTCCTTTGGTATCGCGGGCGTTAATATCATTTGCCGCTTGTTCCATCGGTGTGTCAACCCCGCTCAGGTTGACCACAAGAGCTTGAGCCATTTGCCCCAAATCATGTTTTTCACCGTCATTCACACCATTCACAAGCATATCCGCCATCGTCGCCAAGCCGGTGCGACGTGTTTTGTTTTGTCCGTTTGAACCGTTACCGTTTTTTTGCGCCGAATTTTCCTGTTTATTATGATTCAGCACTGCTCCGATGATAGCTTCTTTCATCTCTTTTGCCGAATCGCCTTCAAGCAATCCACCGAGCCATGTCTGTGAACCGTCTTCTGCCGAGCCGGTCAAGCTCTGCATGGCATAATTCATGGCTTTGCTTGCAATGACGGCTCGATTACGATATATCACATATCCGCCGATACCTAAAATAATGCAAAAGATTAAAGACGCTATGGCGCACCATTTGATGATTTTCTTCATTTGATTTATCCTTAAGATTAAACTTTTTTCTCATCATAATCGTTTCATTATGATAATGCAACATAAATCAAACACTTATACAAAAATGCTTATTCCCGATTAAAATCTGAAATATATAAACGGATTGTAGGTTGAAGCGGCAATCATCATCGTTGAAAGTGCAAACAAGACTATCAGCCAAACATTTACAAGCGTGCGGCAGACTTTATACCGATACGGAATCTTGAGCATACCCGAAAACAGCGGCACTGCGCACAAAACTGCCGCCGCAAATGCCATCAACTCGATATTGTCAACATAATACAACATTTTACCGACAAACTGATGCTCTTTTATCAGTCCAAACATATTTTTGATGTATTGCCACGCGTATGTCATATTTTCGGCTCTGAACATTACCCAACCGATAACAAAAGCAAAAATGCAATAAATATGCTGCACAAACCCGACAACTATCCCCTCTCTTTTATGCCAACCGGTTGCTTTTTCAAAAATAATGAACATACCGTGCCACAAACCCCAAAAAATAAAGTTCCACGCCGCACCGTGCCAAAAACCAGTTGCCAAAAACACAATAAACAAATTCAAATAGTTCCGCCATTTAGCTACCCGATTGCCGCCGAGCGGAATATATAAATATTCCTTAAACCACGTCGAGAGCGAAATATGCCACCGCCGCCAAAATTCGGTAATCGAACGCGAAATATAAGGATAATTGAAGTTTTCCAAAAACTTAAAGCCAAAAATCGAGCCGAGACCGATAGCCATATCCGAATAACCGCTGAAATCGTAAAACAACTGAAAACTATACGCAATCGCCCCTATCCACGCCGTCAGTGCATCAAATTGTTCAACCGGTTGTGTAAAAATCTTATCCGCTACTGCGCCCAATGTGTTGGCAATCAGCATTTTTTTGGCAAGTCCGATAATAAAGCGCTTAATCCCATAAGATACTTTTTCAAACGTAACGTCGCGTTTTTCGATTTGCTCGGCCACATCGTGATATTTGACAATCGGGCCGGCGATTAACTGCGGAAACAGGCAAATATACAACGCCAATTTGTAAATATCACGCTGCGCCGGTGTATCTTTGCGATACACATCAACCACATAACTGAGTGCTTGAAAGGTATAAAACGAAATACCGATTGGCATAATAACCTTGATAAAATGGATATCGGCGTGGAACAACGCGTTGATATTTTCCGCCATAAAATTGAAATACTTAAAGTAGAATAGCACGCTCAAATCCACCAAAATTGTCAATGCCAGCAGCCATTTGCGGTGTGTTGTGTTATGACTGCGGCTGATATAATTCGCACCGATATAGTTCACCAAAATCGTCAGAATCATAATCGCCAAATAGCTTGGCTCGCCCCACGCATAAAAAATAATACTGGCAATCAACAGAATATAGTTCTGCA
>CAMAJR010000070.1 GCA_945835885.1 uncultured Alphaproteobacteria bacterium | reverse complement strand
GAAAGTCTATGTGTTAAAATGATGAGGTTCAAGAAAATGGCTCGCAAAAAATTAATTGCAGGCAATTGGAAAATGAATTGCTTGCTTGAAGACGGAACGGCTCTTGCTAAAGCAGTCGCCACACAGGTTAAAGGTGGGAAATTCGATTGTGATTTTTTGATTTGTCCGCCGTTCACGCTTCTCGGTTTTGTTAAAAAATGTTTGCGCGGCACAAAAATTGCACTCGGTGCGCAAGATGTTCACTTTGCCGAAAAAGGCGCCCACACTGGCGATATCAGTCCGTTGATGCTTAAAGATTTGGGGTGTTCTTATACGCTTATCGGGCACTCGGAACGCCGTGTCGATCATTTTGAAACAAATGAATTGATTTGCAAAAAAGCAGTTGCTGCGCATGCTGCCGGGCTGAATACGGTAATTTGTATCGGTGAAACCGGTGAAGAGCGCGATGCCGGCAAAACAATTAAGGTTTGTCAAGAAGAAATCAACGGTTCGGTGCCGGATGACGCAACCGCGAAAAATACCGTGATTGCTTATGAGCCGATTTGGGCTATCGGAACCGGAAAAACGCCGACAGCGGCCGATGTGCAGGAAGTTCATGCCGCAATTCGTAAAGCTTTGGCGAAAAAACTCGGTAAAGCAACGGCCAATAAAATGCGAATCCTTTACGGCGGTTCGGTTAAGCCGTCTAATGCGGAAGAATTGCTGAAGTTGCCCGATGTTGACGGTGCGCTTATCGGCGGTGCCAGCTTGAAGGCCGATGATTTTATCGGTATTGCAAAAAACGCACTGAAGTAGAAAGGGGATAAAAATGAGTTCCGTATTGTTAGTTTTACAGTTGATTGTCGCCATTTTTTTGGTGGCGGTTATTTTGATGCAGCGTTCAAACGGCGGTGCTTTGAGCGGTTTGGGCGGCGGAGATATCGGCGGTTTGCTGAGCGCACGCAGTAAAGGTAATATTTTGACGCGGATTACGGCTGTGTTGGCAACACTGTTTTTTGTGTTGAGCTTGGCAATATCCATTTATTTCAGCCGTATGGAAGTTAAGCAGGTTTCTGTTGTGGACAATGTTGTAGCAACACAAGCACAAGAACCGGTAGCAGAGAATGTTCCGGCGGAGTCGGAGACTTCTGAACAAGCGACACCGAGTGTTCCGGCTACGGCGGAAGCACCGGCAGAAAAAGCACCGAGTGTTCCGGCAGAACCGGAAGTTCCGGTTGCGGAGTAAGAGTATTGAAAAATCAAGAGGACATAAGGCACTTTGGTTGAAGTGCCTTTGTCACTTTTAAAGAACGTTTTTTTTGAGGAATAGAATATGTCTGAAATCAATTTGAATCCGAATTCTAAGTTTATTTTTATTACCGGCGGAGTAGTATCTTCTTTAGGAAAAGGTTTGGCGTCGGCGTCTCTTGCGGCAATTTTGCAGGCACGCGGCTATAAAGTGCGTTTGCGCAAACTTGACCCGTATCTCAACGTTGATCCGGGCACAATGAATCCGTGTCAGCACGGCGAAGTGTTTGTGACCGATGACGGAACCGAAGCGGATTTGGACTTGGGGCATTATGAGCGTTTTTCAGGCGTTCCGGCAAAAAAAACGGACAGCGTGACAACCGGCAAAATTTATCAACGCGTGATTGAAAAAGAACGGCACGGTTATTATCTCGGTTCAACTATTCAGGTTATTCCGCACGTTACCAATGAAATTAAAGAGTTTATACTCTCCGATATTACCGATGAGGATTTTGTGTTGTGCGAAATCGGCGGCACGGTCGGTGATATTGAAGGTCAGCCGTATTTGGAAACAATTCGTCAGGTGGCATACGAGTTGGGACGCGAACGCACAATGTTTGTGCACGTTACTTTGTTGCCGTATATTTCGACGGCGGGCGAGCTCAAAACCAAGCCGACGCAGCACTCGGTTAAAAAGTTGCAGGAATACGGTATTCAGCCGGATATGATTTTGTGCCGCACGCAAATGGCTATTCCGGAAAACGAAAAGAAAAAGTTGGCTCTGTTCTGTAATATTAAAGAAGAAAACGTGATTACGGCTATGGACGCACCGAGTATTTATCAGGTGCCGCTTGCGTATTCCGCCGAAGGTATGGACAGACAGGTTTGCAAACACTTTAATCTTCCGTATGACAAACCGACCGATTTAAGCCGTTGGCAGCACATTGTTGATATTTTGAAAGCGCCGGAAGGCGAAGTGCGAATCGCGGTAATCGGCAAATATATGATGCTCTTGGAAGCGTATAAATCTTTGCACGAGGCACTTGTTCACGGCGGTGTTGCCAACAAATACAAAGTGCGTATCAAATGGGTGGATTCTGAACAATTAGAAACACAAGAACCGGCAGAAGTTCTCAGCGATGTGAGTGCGATTTTGGTGCCGGGCGGTTTCGGGCTTCGCGGCACACAAGGGATGATTAACGCTATTCAGTATGCGCGTGAACAAAAAATTCCGTTTTTAGGTATTTGTTTCGGTATGCAGATGGCTGTGATTGAAACAATGCGCAACCTGTGCGGCATAAAAAATGCCAACACCACCGAGCTTGACGAGAATTGCGAGCCGGTTGTCGGGTTGATGACCGAATGGGATAAAAACGGCGCCAAACAGATTCGCCATAAAGACGGCGATTTGGGCGGAACAATGCGTTTAGGCGCATACGAGTGCGTGTTGAAACCAAACTCAAAAGTTGCGCAGATTTACGGCACGGATAAGATTTCGGAACGTCATCGCCATCGCTACGAAGTCAACATCAAATATAAAGATATGTTGCAAAAAGCCGGAATGTTTATTACCGGAACATCACCGGACGGTAATTTACCGGAGATTGTCGAACATCCGGACCACCCGTGGTTTATCGGCGTGCAATTCCATCCGGAATTAAAGTCGCGTCCGTTTGCGCCGCATCCGCTGTTTGTGGCGTTTGTGAAGGCGGCAATTGATAATTCGCGGTTGGTGTAGTTTTTTGTGGTGAATAAATATCAAACCTCTTGCATTTGCAAAATAAAAACTCTAAATAACTGTCAAGAATGACTTATAAAGAGTGAAAAAATGGCTGATACCGAATACTATGACTTATTGGAAGTGGCGCCGAGTGCGTCGCAAGATGAAATTAAACGTGCATTTCGCAAACAGGCAATGAAATATCATCCGGACCGTAATCCGGGGGACAAAGAGGCAGAACAAAAATTTAAGCAAATCAATGAAGCTTATGAAGTTCTGAAAGATGACCAAAAGCGTGCCGCCTATGACCACTATGGCAAAGAAGGTGTTAACGGTATGGGCGGAATGGGCGCCGGCGGATTCGATTTTTCCGGCGGGTTTGCCGATGTGTTTAACGATATTTTTTCCGAATTTATGGGCGGTGGCAGAGGTCGCGGCGGCAAAGCGGTGTATGAACAGCGCGGCAGCGATTTGCGCTATAATCTGAATATTACACTCGAAAAAGCATTCAGCGGTTGCGAAGAAGAAATAACCTATCCGACAACCGAAAATTGCGAAAAATGTCACGGTCACGGCACAAAAAACGGTAAAAAACCCGAAGAATGCCCAACGTGCCACGGCAGCGGAAAAGTTCGTCGTCAACAGGGCGGATTTTTTGTGTTTGAAACGGCGTGCCCGACTTGCGGCGGCAGCGGTTATGCCGTGAGTAATCCGTGTCCGGAATGTAAAGGGGCGGGGCAAAAAAAGGTCAATAAAACAATCAAAATCAAGATTAAACCGGGGATTGAAAGCAATATGCGCATTCGTGTTGCCGGCGGCGGAATGGCCGGTATTCACGGCGGCGAAAACGGTGATTTGTATGTCGGGATAATGGTTGAGCCGCACAAACTTTATGAGCGTAACGGCACGGATTTATATACATCTGTGCCGGTGTCGGTAAGTTGTGCGATTTTGGGCGGTAAAGTCGAAATTCCGGGTATTGACGGCGAAAAGGTTGAGGTTGAAGTGCCGGCAGGGACGCAGAACGATACGCTCATTAAAGTCAAAGGCAAGGGCATGGTGCTGTATGATACGGAAAAGCGCGGCGATTTGTTTGTCAATGTTAAAGTAGTGATTCCGACAAAACTTAACGCAAAACAAAAAGAGCTGATGGAAGCGTTTCGCGCCGAAAGCAAAGATGATTCGTGTCAGCCGGAAATCAAAGGATTCTTTGATAAAGTCGCAGATTTATTTAAGTAAAAATAGTATATTTCGAGCGATTGATTCCATTTTATACGTGTTTTTGATAAATATTGATTGACAATACAGACTGTTTCCTTTAAATAAAAAGCAGATACAAGAGATTGTATTCAGGGCTTCGAAAACCCTCTCAATTACAGATAGTCGCTAAGTGCATAAGCGACTTAAAACTTATATGCCGGCTTCTGTCCTTCATTAAGGGCGGATGTCGGCTCAATAAGGCTATACGCCAAATAGGCCGAGCCGGTTTTTATCTGTGATTGACGGTTTTCGAACATCCGCCCGCTTCGTAAGACGCGGGTTTTTTTATTTGAACTTTGAAACAAAGAGGATGTTATGAAAAAGAAAGAACTTAAAATTGATTTGGTATACTTGTGGGTTGACGGTAACGATGAAAATTGGCGGAAAGAAAAAGAAAAATGGGCAAAAGCCTGCAATATTGTTTCCGATGCAGCGAATGATTGCCGCTTTATAGATAATGAAGAATTACGCTATTCATTACGTTCTGTAGAACAAAATGCTCCTTGGATAAATAAAATCTATATCGTAACTAACGGTCAGGTTCCAAAGTGGCTGAATACTTCGCATCCTAAAATACAAATTATTACTCACGATCAAATTATGCCTAAAGATGCTCTGCCGACATTTAATTCGGAGGCAATAGAAACATGTATTGCTAACATTCCTGGGTTGTCAGAATACTTTTTGTATGCAAATGATGATTGCTTTATAGGAAAACCAGTTTTCCCTGATTATTTTTTTGATAAAAATGGAAAACCTATTGTTCGTTTGTTAAAACAGCGCTGGAAGAAAGAAAAAATAGCAGAGAAACTCTATATGCGCAGTATTCTTTATTCAATGAATTTGATTAAAGAAAAGTTTAATGTAGAATATAAATATGAATCATGTCACAATATTGAAGCGTTTCGCAAAAGTTATATGTTGGAATGCGTTAAAGAGTTTAAGGAAGATTTTGATAGAACAGCTCGATATAAATTTCGTTCGGAGCCAAGTGTTCAAAAAACAATTTATTCATATTATATGCTAGCGAAAAAAATAGCAATATTCAAAGAAT
>CAMAJR010000069.1 GCA_945835885.1 uncultured Alphaproteobacteria bacterium | reverse complement strand
AAGTATAGATCTTATGTGAATGAAAAAGATATTGATGATCAAGTTGTGAGTATTTTAAACCAAATTTCAATACCACGAAATTTTATAGATGATTATAATCTATATGTTCAATCAGCACAACAGGAGAAAATTGCATTTAAAGTAGCAGAAAACGGTCATATCAAGGCGGAAATAACAAAACTTGATAATAGATTAAACAATTTAATTGATAGATTGCTTGATAATAAAATGACAGAAGAAGAATATGAAAAGAAAAAGCAGGAATATGAAGAACAGAAACGGCAACTTGAAGAAAAAATCCAGAATCAAGATACAATTGAAGCTGATTCAAAACAAATATCAGCAGATTCAGTTCCATTATTCTCACGTTTAGGTGACATATTCAAAATGGGAATCAGTCTGGAAAATAAACAAATGTTGCTGAGATTGATATTCAAAGAACGTAAGATTCGAAATGGAAATGTTGGATATATACTCAATGAACCATTCTCATATTTTATGAAACAAGAATCTCAGGCATCGGCATAACTAAATCAATTAATTTGATTAATATTCAATACTCTGGTAAACTCTCTCAAAAAAGGAAATAGAGAGTATGAAGGCGGTAATTTTAGCAAGAGTGTCATCAAAAGAGCAGGAAGAAGGTCATAGCTTACCTGCTCAACAGTCTCGTTTGATCGAATATGCTAAACGTAAAGGACTTGATGTAATAAAAATCTTTGAAATTGTAGAATCATCAACACGTGGCAAGCGAAAAGAGTTTATGACGATGATAAACTTTTGCAAACAACAGGCAGAACCAATTGCTATTGTAGCGGATGCGGTTGATAGGATCCAACGTAGTTTCAAAGAGTCTGTAATGTTGGATGATTTAATCCGTAAAGAGAAAATAGAACTTCATTTTTATCGTGAGGGTATGATAATCGGTAAAAACTCCAGTTCAACCGATATTATGCGATGGGATTTTTCCGTTATGGGTGCCAAAGCTTATGTGCTCCAGCTCTCTGAAAATGTCAGAAGATCTTTAGAATACAAACTGAATAACGGTGAAGTAATCGGTCCTGCTCCTTGTGGATACGAGAATTATATAAATGAGCAGGGAAAACATTCGATTCGGAAAAAAGAGCCAGAGGCAACTTATCTCAAGAATTTGTTTGAATTATATTCAATTGGTGGTACTTCAATCCATCAACTAACTAAGATGGCTAATGACTATGGTATCAGAAGTAGAATGGGGAAGAAACTTGGTGTTACTTCAATGATTGTAATATTAGATAATCCATTCTACTATGGAGAAATGTTTGCAAAAGGGAGATTACACCGTCATATTTATGATCCGTTAATTACAAAAGAACTCTGGGACGCTTGTCAAGAACAGCGGAAACTCCAGACTTTAGCTCCATTCAAAAAAGGAGAAATACCCTTCGTTTACCGAGGCATTTTCACTGATTACTATAAAAACAAAATATGTTGCTGCGAGATTAAGAAAAAGAAGTTTGTTTATATTACTTGTTATAAAGAAAATGGAACAAGGATTTATGTACCAGAATATGTTATTGATAAACAGGTTGAAGCTATTGTGGATGATGTAGCTGTCCCAGCACAAACAATTTCAGAATTTAAGGAATATATCAAATCGAGCAAACAAGCAGAGTTGGAATACAAAAAAGCTGAATTGGAACGCATAGACGCTAAATTGAATAAAATTGATCAGCGTATGACATCATTGTTTAATATGCGTTTGGATCAGGAAATTACCAAAGATGAATATGAAACCAAACGGGATGAGTATAAACTTGAAAGATCTCGTCTGGAATTGCTAAGAAAATCTCATCAAGTAGCAGACGATGGATTTAATGAAACAGTTTTGAATATGTTTGACTTACTGACATCTGCCAAAAGTGTATTCAAATCAACTACAGACATAAAGAATAAACAATTACTCTTACATTTCATATTTGAGAAACTGGAACTGAAAGAAGGTGTCATCAGTTATAAGCTGAAATCACCATTCTGCTACACCAAAGTTGATAGTTCGATGTCCAGTATGTCTCCTGTACCAGCAAAAAACACCAAAAATTGGGAACTCATTGAAAATAAAGAATTAAATGGCGATTTTGGGGTAATTTTGGTGGATTCAAAAAAAGAACCCAGCGAACTCCGTACAAGTGCGGAAAATACTGGGCTAGATACTTATAAAAATCAAAGTGTACAAGTTGGCTGCTTCACCTGGACTCGAACCAAGATTGACGGAGTCAGAATCCGCTGTCCTACCATTAGACGATGAAGCAATATTGTCGTCAACGGGTTATATACGGCAAAATTTTGCGCTTGTCAAATATTTTATCGCAAAAAATCGCGTTTTTGATGATTTACATACCTGTTTTGCAAAAATTCTTAATTATGCATACCAAAATTTTGTAATTTTGATTTACAAGCATATATTTTTAAAACATTATATACTTAACGAAAATCATCGTAGGGAGGATAAAATGAAAAAAATTTTTGCTGTTTTGCTATGCTTGGGGTTGAGCGGTTGCTACTATGCGGCAGACGGCTATTATGACGAAATATATACCGCGCCGTCGGCTTCTTATTACGGCTACACCGATGCGACTTATGCGTATCCGGCAACAGCCGTTGTTTATGAACAGCCGGTGGTAACATATTATGAAAGCTATCATTATTCGGCACCGCATCGTCACTATCGTCATCATCCGGCACCGCCGCGGCATCACACAAGGCCGGCGCCGCATCACCATCATTCGGCTGCTCCGCGTCCGCATCACAGTTCAGGCGGTCACGGCGGCGGACACAAAAATCCGCCGGCACACAATGGCGGTTCACACCACAGAAAACAAAAATAAAAAAATCACAATTTGTCTAAAAAAAGATTTGACAAAAATAAAAAAGTAAGATAAGGTTATTATATCTTATCTTATTTTTATTATATATATGGAGAAACTTAGTGTTAAATATTGCACTTTACCAGCCGGTAAAATCTGTGCAATTTCTTCGATGCAAGCTGCCCTTAAGGCCTTCACGAAGATGAACAAGAAAGGGTTTGTGACGCTTGAGCGCGTTGCCAAACCGAGTGGTGAACAACAAGTCGTGTGGGCCAGCCGGAACAATGGTCGCATTATTGCAGTGTTACCGGTCTTTGAGGGCGAAACAACAACGCCTGGAATGATTCTCGCTCCGATGACATCGGTTAAGGAAGGAGAATTGCTGAATTGCGGCGATTATTTCTACCTGACCTATCTGAACAATCGAGGAGAAATGGGAATTCGCGCGCTGACAATCTTCGCTGACGAAGAAACCGTGCGTAAGGCGTGTGAATTGCGTAACCTCAATGTCGTGACGGTTGAAGTGGTTCAGCTGTATGAGGAACAGCGCTATTTGGCAGGAGCATGGCTCATCAAGACGTTAGGTGCCGACAATCCGTATACGCTGATGTATGTCGATTTGCGTGACCGTGTGGCATTGGGTGAACTTGATTTCAGCAAGGTGCTGATGCAAGTCGTGACCCCCGGTCGTCGCTTTTCCGCCTACGGAACGTGGTATCGACTCTGTCAGGATGAAGTCGACAGATTCTACCTGAGCAGGAGCTTTATGCAGGTCTATCGTCGTGTTGGTGCCTGAGTCATGGCAGTCGCTGAAAACACCGATTTTTAATTAAAGGGGGCTTTTGCCTCCTTTTATTTTTTTTTGACAGAATATAAAAGTATGTTACATTAATTTACATCAATAAAATTATCAACATACAAATTATACAACTATGGCAAGAATGAACTTATTTAATTCGTCATGTCAGGCCGACGAAATATATCAGATTTATTGCAAAGCTCATGCAAATGTCTATCTGCAATGTGATAATGCGGTTTTAGTGTACTTGAAAACCAAAAACGGTCACGAGCATATTGTATGGATGAATGAAAATGCGGCAGAACAGGGTAATTGTTCGTATGTTCGTGCGTTTTATGAACCGCAGAATTGGGAAGAAGACGATTTGGGCGATGCAAAATATCAAATAATTATTCGGCCGGATATTGATGTTTTTTGTTACAACGGTAATATTTATTTTTTGTATGCCACGCAGAATCACAACAACCAAATCAGACGTTTGAAGGCGTATTGTTCACAGACAATTGTGGAAGCTGTCGAATATCAGACGTATCACAAAATGCCGCAAGCGGTATTTCTCTCCAACTTTTACACATTGGACGGTAAAGGGAAAAATTATGCTCTGACGTGTTGGGGTATTGCGTATGAAAACGAAACACACTATTTGCCGGTATTTGATGAAGACCGTCACTATTTGGAGGAGAAATATCAACTTTCTCAGTTTATGCGAGAGGAATTGGTTCCGGGCGATGTCTTCAAAAACAACGGTTATTATTACAAAGTGCTGAACGGTAAAGATGGAAAGTTGGAACTGGAACAGGCAAAGTCCGTATTTATGTTTGGTAAAGCTGATGACTATCCGACGATTGAGCCGGTCAAAACAGCGAAAATTATTTCAGTGAATTTTGCGAAAAATCAGGGTGGAGGATAATCCTTCGCTCTGATTTTTGTGTGACGACAAAAAATAAAATTGCACGTCATATTTTTTGTTGATAAAAAAACAAAAATATGTATGATATATATATGATATAAAAAAGTCGGAGATATGAAAATGACAAGATTGTGGAAATGGTTTGAAAACGGGATAAGCAAACAAAATGTTGAGCAGTTTGTTGATAATTTAAAAGAAGCCAACAGAATCAATATAGCAGGAAGTCACAAAAGCTTGCCAAACGATATGAAGTTGCATCCGGGGGCAATATCCGAATCCACCTCAATGCTATTATCCGCAGCTGTTCAAAATCCGCAAACAACCGATAAAGTTGTGTCGGCAGCTTTGCAAATGAATACATATTTAAGAAAATATTATCCGACGCTTGAAAGTTTGAATGATGAAAAAATGATGCTTCCGGCTATGCTTGAAGCATTAGAACCTCATATTGCAAAATATGGCAAAAGTCATATTTTGCAAGCGCAGGCGCATCATTTTGTTGAAGCCGCAAAAAAGGCACTGTGTCAAGATGATAATAATACAATAGGTCGCACTAAATACAGCAGTTTTGTTGAAGGATACCAAGGTGTGATGAGACAATATACAAAAATGCGACAAGCGCCGGTCGGCAGAGCGCGAACCGTTATTGAAATTTAGTTTATTTTTTGCGCAGTTTAAATTTGTCCGTTGCGGGAAAAATATTAACGTATGCGGCAGAGAAATTTATTTTTTTCATAAATTTTATTAGTTTTATTAGGTAAAATTGTTTAACTGAGC
>CAMAJR010000068.1 GCA_945835885.1 uncultured Alphaproteobacteria bacterium | reverse complement strand
TAAAGCTATAAGCTTTCCGGAACCCCCAGACTATCTGGGGGTTTTCTTTTTACAAGAAAAGTCGGACAAATGACTGCCCGACTTTCTCCGAATTATTTGCAAAACTTATTTCTGCAAAGCCAAGTATATTTCGTGCACCGTTTTAGCCGTGCGAATTTCTTGGCATATATCCTTATTTTTCAGCACCCTTGAAAATGCCGCCAATGTTTTTAAGTGGTCATCGCCGCTGTTTTCCGGAGAAATCATAAATGCCACCATATCCACCGGCTTGCGGTCATTCGAATCGTAATCAAGCGGAGCACTTAAACGTGCAAAGCCGGTTACAATATGCTTTAAGCCGTCTATTCTTGCGTGCGGAAAAGCTACACCGTTTCCATAACCGGTTGAACCCAAGTTTTCACGCTCTAAGACCGCTTCGAAAACGCTGTTTTTATCTAAACCGTTTTTTGTAGCAACATAATCGGCAATTTCTGCCAAAAGATGGCGTTTTGTATCGGCTTTGACTTCCGTCATAATCATATCTTCCGATAAAATATCAGAAATTTGCATAGAGATAACCTCTTTTTTTTGTTAAAACCAATTATTCCGCCGGTTCAACCCAACCGATATTACCGTCTTTGCGGCGATATACCATACTGATGCGATTGTTGGCGCTGTTGCGGAACATTAAAGCGCATTCGTCAGCCAAATCCATATACATAACTGCTTCGCTCACGGTGCATACTTTGATGTTGGCATCTGTTTCGGCAATCGTCAACGGAGCGCTTTCATCAATGCTCATTTCATCTTCGGTTTCTGTCAGAGGGAAGACGGATTCATGAGCCAATTCCACCAAGCCGGTTTTGCCTTTATGGTCATTCAGCTTATTTTTTTGGCGGCGCAAACGTGTTGCAATATGGGTATTTGCGTTATCAAAAGCAGAATACGGGTCAGCCGCAACGCCGGTGCCTTTCAATACAATATTTTTCGCCGGATGAACCGTCACTTCAGCGCGAAACTCTTCACCGTCCATCGAAAAATAAACACTGCTTCCGATTGGAGCATTAAAATACTTGTTCACCGCGTTATCCAAACCTTCTTCAACGTGTTTGCGAAGTCTGTCACTGATGTCAACCTGTTTTCCTGATAATGTAATATTCATAATATACCTCATTTGTTTTTGTTAGATTATTAAGGCAAAATTGCCCGTTTGTTTTCCTTTTGTGTTATAGTATAGCAACTTTTAAGCAAAAGTAAATAGATAAAGATAAGTATTCATATTATACCCATTTCAGTATTTTTTTTACGAACGGCCGTCCAAGCCGAATTTTGCCGGATTAAACCGCCCTTTCGGTGTTGTTAAAGGCACATTTTGTGCGGTTGTCGGTTGCACTTGTTGTTGATTCGCCGGCATATCGCGAAAGGCCTGTTCTATACTTTCTTGCTGTGTTGCGGCGCGTTTAGCATCTGCTCTCATTTGCTGGGCAACAAACTTATGTTGCGTGTTGTCCGGCGGCATTGAACTTCGATTACGGTCGGTCGCCATTGTTGCTTTGACATCTTCTTTTGTTTGTCCGCCTTTCACAGAATCATAAACCATATACATAGTCGCTGCCGTATCGATGATATCCAATATATTTGTTTTTTTATCATCATCTTTTCCGTTATTTTTTCTCTCTTGATCGTTTTTGCCCGTCATTTCGGATAAAGTATTGTCGTTGCTGTGCGAAAGAGTGGCCGAATTGCTTTCCATAGAATTAGATTGTTGTAATTCTTGACGACCGCTGTTTTCTATCTTTCCACCACTTTTCTCCAACGCCGCACCGGCTTTATCCATCACAACCGCAGCAGCGGAAAGCGCAACAGACGTCGCAAACATTGCTCCGGCAGCGGCATACATCGGAATTGCAACAGCTAAGGCTGCAGGAACAGCAACAATAGCTGCCGGTCCGGTAGAAGCCGCGGCTCGAATCAGATTGGTCGCAGTCCGCACCATTGCCTTTGCGGCATTTTGCATCATTTTAGCAACATTTTTCAACGCCTTAGCAGCATTTTTCAATGCTTTACCCATTGTCTTTATTGCTTTGCCGGCAGCAATTTTTGTGCGCGCCCTCATTTTTTTGCGACGCTCTTTTTTACGTTTTTTCTCTTCCGGATTTTCTTCTTTTTTTTGCCTTACTTCTTCTTTTTCAGTTTCTTTCGAAGTTTGACTTTTTTGAGCCATAGTCGACATAACTTGTTTCAATAATTCTTTATCATTTACCGCAACCATAACTGCCTCCTATGTCAATTACCGATTATATAAGCAGTATACCATTTTCGGGCATACTTGTAAAACATTTTAGCACCGCTAACGCGAAAAATTATCCCCCAAATACACTTTACGCACGTCTTCGTTGCTGACAATCTCGTCCGGTGTGCCTTCCATCAAAACGGTTCCGCCGTGTAAAATATACGCACGATCAATAATATCCAGCGTTTCTCGCACATTGTGGTCCGTAATCAACACACCTAAACCGCGATTTTTGAGTTGCGAAACCAAGGTGCGAATCTCGTTGACGGCAATCGGGTCAATACCTGCCAACGGCTCATCAAGCAATATAAACGACGGTTTGCTGGCAAGCGCGCGCGCAATTTCCAAACGCCGACGTTCTCCGCCGGAAAGCGCTAACGCCGGTGATTTGCGCAAATGCGCTATTGAAAATTCATTTAACAGTTCATCTAAAGCGGTCTCTCGCTTATTTTCATCTTCTTCAACCACTTCAAGAACCGCCTTAATATTGTCTTCAACGCTCAAAGTGCGGAAAATCGATGCCTCTTGCGGCAAATAGCCGATTCCCATCTTGGCGCGTTTATACATCGGTAAATTTGTAATATCTTCACCGTTAATGTAAATATCGCCGTAGTTTGGCTTTATCAGCCCGACAACACAATAAAAACAAGTTGTTTTTCCGGCACCGTTCGGCCCGAGCAAACCGACTGCTTCACCTTTCTTCACATGAAGCGAAACATTTTTCAGCACCGTGCGTTTTTTATATTTTTTGCCGATATTAAAAATTTCCAACACATCGGTATCATTTTTTTGAATAGCCATTTTTTATTTCCTTTTCTTATAAAATGTTCCGCTGATTCTGCCGGCTGTTGTTTCGTTACCGGTAATGCGACTGATTGAAGTTGTCAAATCTGTTTCAGCGTGTGCGCCGACAATAAAGTTGCCATTTTGTTCCAAACGAACATTATCAAACAGTTCAACCTTATTTTCTTCCGGATTATATATTCCCCGATTGCCCCATGCGAATCCTTTCGGCGTAATTACCTCCACATCGCCGAACGCTTGGGCATTTTTGATTTGTTTTTTTGCATCCAAAAACGCTTTTACATGACGTGCGTGTAAAACATTCTCGCCCTGCACGATTTCCACGATACCTGCCTGTAAATATGAATTTTTAGCAGTCCCGAACAATTCTATTTGTCCGGATTTAACCGTGTAATACCCCTCACCGCCCGTAATAATTTCTTGCGGTGTTATAATTTTAACATCGCGAAACGCTTCGGCGCGTTCGAGTTCATTTTTGCCGTTTTTGGAAATATAAAGCACTATTTTCCGTGCGCGTAATGTTCGGTCTTTTTGCTGCACCTCGACCAGCGCCTTTTGTTGCATTTTATCCTTAGCTACGGCATACATTTCTATTTTGCCGTCCTGCGCCGAATAATACCCCTCGCCGCCTTTAACTTGCTCATTCGGCGTTATAATTCGCACATTGCCGTATGCTTCGGCACGCACTAATTCTTTTTTAGAGGAATCGCTGAAATATGCTACGATTTTGTCGGCATAAAGTGTTCTGCCGGTTTGCATAATTGCCGCATTGCCGATGGTAACCGTTTTATTTTCAGCTTGATAAATCTGAGTTTCTTTTTCTCCGGTCAAAACGCCGCGTGTCGTTTCAACACGATGCTTGCCTTTTAGCGTCAGCTTTTCTTTTATTTTATTATAATCAAAAGATTCGGCGTGCATCGTTCCCCAGTCTCCCCGAGCGCTGACCGGCAAGTCTCCGTATCCTTTTTCTCTATTAAAATCATACACAGCGACTTTTGTGCGCACAACAGTTCCATCATCAAGCAGCGCTTTAACATTATCCTCAAGTTTCAGCACATTTTTTGGCTGGTCAAAATACCCGATTTCTGAAGTTATGTTAATCTGACCATTATCTGTCGGAATTGTCCCCTTCGGATGAGCGATTTTATAATGTGCCGTATCGCTTTCAAGTTCATCAACGTTATCCGCAACAATCTTATTGACACGGTTTTTGCTGTCTGTAATGTTAAACACCGTTTGCTCAATATGTAGCTGTTCCATTTCGTTTTTGCGCGGCAAAGTCACGGCATCCGTCAAGTCAACGCTTTTCTTAATGTTCGGCATAACAACCATCAAACCTAACAAACCCGCAGCCACACACGGCAAAAGGATTTTTATCAGGCGTCGCCACGCAAAGCTGCGCGGTTCGTAATATTCAAAGCGTCTTCTGTCCGACAACTTATCGTCAAAATAAGCATCTATTTTTTGTGAATCAAACATAAATCAGCTTACTCCGGCTCTCAAACAATCATGAATATGAACAATTCCAACCGGCTTTTTGCCTTCTACCACAAACATATTGGTAATGCCACGGCCGGTGTTATTCATAATATTTACCGCTTCTGCAATCAGCACATCAGCCGTGCAGGTTCGCGGATTTTTGGTCATAACTTTCGATACTTTTTCTTCAATCAAATTCGGAGCCATCCAACGACGTAAGTCACCATCGGTTATCACGCCGACAAGCTCACCCTCCTTATTTACAATCCCGACACAACCGAGCATTTTGGCGGACATTGTCATCAATGCCTCCTGCATAATGGCATCTTCGCTGATTAACGGCATTTCATCGCCGGTATGCATAATATCGGAAACATGGCGCAAAATCGCACCCAATTTCCCCCCCGGATGGCGCAGACGAAAATCTTGCTCGGTAAAGCCCTTGCGCACCATCAATGCCGCGGCCAAAATATCTCCCATAACGAGAGTGGCGGTTGTTGATGACATCGGCGCAAGTCCAAGCGGACACGCTTCCCTGTTTTGCGGCAAACGCAAAATCAAATCACTGTTCTTACCGAGTGAACTTTCCGGATTTTTGGTAATGGCAATCAATGGTATCGAAAAACGGCGGCAATAAGTTAAAATATCTAACAATTCTTTAGATTCTCCGCTGTTTGAAATGGCAATTACGGTATCGTCTTTGGTGACCATACCCAAATCGCCGTGACTTGCTTCGCTCGGGTGCAGAAAAAACGCCGGCGTTCCGGTTGAAGCCATTGTTGCGGCAATTTTGCAACCGATATGTCCGGATTTACCCATACCGGTCACAATGACGCGCCCTTTGGTCTTTTGCAAAACATCGAGAACCTGACTCAAATTCTCGTTCAAATCTTTTTCCATCGCTTTAAGCGCTTCAATTTCCCGA
>CAMAJR010000067.1 GCA_945835885.1 uncultured Alphaproteobacteria bacterium | reverse complement strand
TTTTTTGGTGTATTCATCGACTTATTCCTTATTTCTTCTTACCTTCTTTACGACGGACATATTCGGTAGTATATTTCACGCCCTTACCTTTATACGGTTCCGGCTTTCTATACTTACGAATTTCGGCGGCAACTTGACCGACCTTTTGCTTGTCCGCGCCAAAGATTGAAATTTGCGTCGGAGATGCACAAGTAATCTTGATGCCTTCCGGAGCCGGAAATACAACTTCGTGTGAAAAACCTAATGACAACACTAAGTTTTTGCCTTCAACACGCGCTTTGTAACCTACGCCGACCAATTCCATATCTTTTGTAAAGCCCTCGCTGACACCCTTAATCATATCATTGATACGGGCGCGCGTTGTTCCCCACAGAGCTCTTGAAGCATTGCTCAAAGAAAGCGGAGATACAGTGACTTTACCGTCTTCTAATTTTGTTGCAACGTGGCTGTCATCAAAAGAATAGGACAATTCGCCCAACTTGCCTTTTGCCACAACCGTATTGTTGTTAATGCTGAGTTCTACACCGGCAGGAACAACAACTGGATATTTACCAACTCTTGACATTCCTTACCTCCTTAGAACACTTGGCATAAAATTTCACCGCCGACATTTGCTTTGCGGGCTTCATTGTCGCTCATAACGCCTTGCGGAGTCGAAACAATCGAAATACCCAAGCCGTTGTAAACTCTCGGCAAATCCTTCACGCTTGAATAAACGCGACGACCCGGAGTCGAAACACGGTAAATTTTTGTTATAACAGCAGCACCTTCATGGTACTTTAATTGAATGCGAAGTTCATCTACACCCGGGCGAACATTGTTCTTTTCCCAGCCCTCAATATAACCTTCACGTTTCAAAACATCTAACACATTTTCACGCAAGCGAGAAGCAGGTGATACAACATCACTCTTTTTCGCTCTTTGTGCGTTTCTGATGCGTGTGAGCATATCGCCCAAAGGATCACTCATAGACATGATATCATTCCCTCCTTACCAACTTGATTTTACTAAACCAGGAATTTCGCCAAAGCTTGCCAAATCTCTCAATTCAACACGGCTCAAACCGAATTTTCTGTAATAACTGCGTGAACGTCCCGTCACTCTGCAACGATTGCGAATACGGCATCTCGAAGAATTTTTCGGGAACTTTTGCAAAGCAAACTGAGCTTGCAATCTCTCTTCCGGAGTTGCATTTTTATCCATCATGATTGCTTTTTGTTTTTGACGGCGGTTCGCATACTTAGCAGCCATCTGAACTCTTTTCAAGTTTCTATATACCGAACTTGTTTTTGACATAGTAAAATCTCCGCTTATTTCTTGTAAGGCAAGTTAAACGATGTCAGCAAGAATTTTGCTTCTTCGTCCGTCTTGGCTGTTGTGCAAATAACAATATCAAGACCTCTGACTTCATCAACCTTTTCATAGTTGATTTCAGGGAAAATGATTTGTTCCTTAATACCGAAAGCGAAGTTGCCTTTGCCATCGAAGTTTTTACCGGTAATACCGTGGAAGTCACGGATTCGCGGCAACGCCATATTAACCAAACGTTCCAAGAATTCATACATTCTGGCAGAACGTAAAGTCACTTTGCAACCAATCGGCATACCTTCACGCAATTTGAAGGTCGCGATTGATTTGCGCGCTTTGGTTATCACCGGTTGTTGACCGGCAATAGCTGCCAATTCTTCCATAGCATTCGTTACTTTTTTCTTATCGGTAACGGCATCGCCGACACCCATATTCAAAACAATTTTCGTCAGCTTCGGAACCTCATGTGGATTTTTGTAACCGAATTTTTCCACAAGAGATTTCTTTATGACGTTATTGTATAAAGTTTCATAGTTTGTCATAAAATTTTCTCCCATTAATCGATTACATCACCGGTTTTGCGCGCCACGCGAACCTTTTTGCCGTCAACCGTCTTGTAGCCGACCTTTGTGGCCTTGCCATCTTTAACGATTGCAACATTGGAAACGTGAATCGCAGCTTCCTTAGAAACAATTCCGCCCGGAGTTGTCTTAGAAGCTTTGGTATGGCGCTTAACCATATTCAAACCCTCTACAACAACCTTGCTTTCTCTCGGCAGAGCTTGTTTTACAACGCCGGTTTTACCCTTGTCGTCACCCGACAAAATGATAACCGTATCGTTTTTCTTAATTTTCATTTTAGGCATTACAATACCTCCGGTGCTAATGAAATGATTTTCATAAATTTCTTTGCACGCAACTCTCTTGTCACAGGACCAAAGATACGGGTGCCAATCGGCTCACCGTCTTTGTTAATGAGAACTGCGGCATTGCTGTCAAAACGGATAACACTTCCGTCTTTGCGGCGAATATCACTGGCCGTTCTAACGATAACGGCTTTGTAGACATCACCTTTTTTAACGTGTCCTCTCGGCAACGCATCTTGTATTGCTACAACAATAACGTCACCCACCGAGGCCGTCTTTCTCTTGGAACCACCAAGAACCTTGATGCACTGCACCTGACGTGCGCCCGAATTATCGGCAACATCGAGGTTGGTTTGCATTTGTATCATTTTTTTATTCCTTCTATCTTAGGCGTTATCAGACGAAATCACAGTCCAAGATTTGTTCTTGGAAATCGGGCGGCATTCCTCAATAGAAACGCGGTCACCGACCTTATACTGATTGTTTTCATCGTGAGCAGCAAATTTCTTACTTTTCTTCACGAATTTTTTATAAACCGGATGCATAACCTGACGCTCTACACTGACCACGACAGTTTTATCCTGTTTATCACTAACAACAACACCTTGAAGAATTCTCTTAGGCATATTCTTTCTCCTAACTATTCTTCTTGCGCTCACTGATGAGCGTGTTGATTTTGGCTACATCGCGGCGAACCTTGCGAATGTTCGAAACATTCTCCAATTGGCCGGTTGATTGTTGAATGCGCAAGTTGGCTTGCTCTTTTTTGCATTCCAACAATTTGCTTTCCAATTCGTCAATCGTCATAGCGCGTAAATCTTTTGTTTTAACCATTATGCGTCTCCTTTAACGATATCAGAGTTCAAACGCTTAACAAACTTGCACTTAACCGGCAATTTTGCGGCGCCTAATTCAAAAGCACGGCGAGCAGTTTCTTCCGAAACACCCGTAACTTCAAACATAATGCGACCCGGTTTAACTCTGGCTACCCAAAATTCGATAGCACCTTTACCTTTACCCATACGAACCTCGGCCGGTTTATCCGACACCGGAACATCAGGGAAAATTCTAATCCACAGTTTACCTGCTCTCTGCATCTGACGCGTAATCGCACGACGAGCTGCCTCGATTTGACGTGCTGTCACACGGTCAGGAGACAGCGCCTTCAAACCGTATAAACCGAAATTTAATTCTGATCCACCTTTGGCCAAGCCGTGAATACGACCTTTATGCTGTTTGTGGAATTTCAAACGTTTTGGACTTAACATTTCTCTAACCTCGCGTTATTACTTTTGTTCAGACAACTTTTTGTCTTGCGCCATCGGATCGTGGCCCATAATTTCGCCCTTATAGATCCATACTTTTACGCCGCAAGCGCCGTAAGTCGTATGAGCGGTTGAGGTTGCATAGTCAATGTCCGCACGCAATGTGTGCAACGGCACACGACCTTCACGGTAGTGTTCGGTTCTGGCGATTTCCGCACCACCCAAACGACCGCTGCAGCAAACTTTAATACCTTCCGCACCCGAGCGCAAAGCTGCTTGCATCACGCGTTTCATTGCACGACGGAAAGCCACACGGCGTTCCAACTGCTGAGCAACGTTATCTGCAACCAATTTCGCATCCAAATCCGGCTTTCTAACCTCAACGATGTTTAATTGGACTTCAGATTCGGTCAATTTTTGAATTTCTTTTCTTAAAACTTCAATGTCTTGACCTTTCTTGCCGATTACAACACCCGGTCTTGCCGAATGAATCGTAACTCTCGCCTTTTTAGCCGGACGTTCGATAACAATACGGCTGATACCTGCTTGAGCCAATTTTTCATTCAAGAACTTCTTAATTTTCAGGTCTTCGTGGAGATAGTCAGTAAACTTTTCATCAGCATACCAACGAGAGTCCCAAGTGCGATTTACACCTAAACGAAGACTGGTAGGATTAACTTTCTGTCCCATTTATTTACTCCCCACGCTCTGAAACAACGATGGTCATACTTGAGAATGGCTTCAAAATACGAGCACTTCTGCCGCGACCACGCGCATTCATACGCTTCATTACAATACCTTTACCGACGTATGCTTCGCTGACAACGAGCTTGTCGATATTCATATTATGATTATTTTCAGCATTGGAAATTGCAGATTGCAACAATTCCAACGCAACCTTTGCGATTCTCTTTTTAGAGAAGCTCAATTCAGCCACTGCTTTTTCCGCCTTCAAACCGCGAATGGTCTGCGCTACCAAGTTCAACTTACGCGAACTTGTGCGGATAGAACGGCAAACGGCCTTTGCTTGTTTTACTTGATTTTCAGCCATAATTAACCTCTCTTCGCAGTTTCTTTGGTATGACCGTAGAAAGTTCTGGTCGGCGCAAATTCACCAAACTTGTGACCAACCATATCTTCGGTAACCAATACCGGAATAAATTTGTGACCGTTGTGAACACCGAATGTTAAACCGACAAATTGCGGCAACATCGTTGAACGACGAGACCAAATCTTAATCACTTCATTACGGCTAGAATTTCTAGCAGCGTCAGCTTTCTTCAAGAGATAGCCATCAACAAAAGGTCCTTTCCATACAGAACGAGTCATTAGCTTTTCTCCTTATTAGTTTTTGTTATCATGACGAGATCTCATAATAAAGCGATCTGTCTTCTTGTTAGAACGAGTCTTGGCGCCCTTCGTCGGCTTACCCCAAGGTGTAACCGGATGGCGACCGCCTGATGTGCGGCCTTCACCACCACCGAGCGGGTGATCAACCGGGTTCATCGCAACACCGCGGGTAACCGGACGGTTACCGAGCCAGCGATTACGACCGGCCTTACCAAGAGAGATATTCTGGTTATCCGGATTCGAAACAGCACCGACGGTTGCCAAGCACTCTTCACGAACAATACGGAGTTCACCCGAATTCAACTTCAATTGAACATAACCGGCATCCTTACCGACAACTTGAGCATAGCATCCGGCAGAACGAACCAATTGTCCGCCTTTGCCCGACTTCAGTTCAATGTTGTGCACAATCGTTCCGACCGGCATATTCTTCAAAGGCATAGCATTACCCGGCTTAATATCTGCCTTAGAAGCAGAAATTACTTTATCGCCGGCTTTCAAACGTTGCGGAGCCAAAATATAGGCCTTTTCGCCGTCGTTATAGCTGATTAAAGCAATAAACGCCGTGCGATTCGGATCATATTCGATTCTCTCAACCGTTGCCTCAATATCAAATTTATTACGCTTGAAGTCAATCATACGATAGCTGCGCTTATGACCGCCACCGATACGACGACTTGTAACGTGTCCGTAATTATCACGCCCACCTGTTTTCGAAATACCTTTCGTTAAACTCTTTTCCGGCTTGCCTTTATATAACTCGCTCTTATCAACGAGAATAAGCTGGCGACGGCCTGCAGATGTGGGCTTATATGTATTCAAAGCCATGATTAAATTCCTGTTGTAACATCAATGTTTTGACCCTCGGCAAGCGTAACAATCGCTTTTTTGTAGTCAGCACGGTGACCGACATGACCTCTAAAGCTCTTTGCTTTACCGAATTGTTTAATGGTATTTACCTTATTTACTTTTACGTTGAAAATCGACTCAACGGCAGATTTAACGTTTTCTTTGGTCGCAGATAAAGGCACAATGAATACCACTTTTCCTGCTTCCGATGAAATCATAGATTTTTCGGTAATTACCGGACGAACCAATGTATCAT
>CAMAJR010000066.1 GCA_945835885.1 uncultured Alphaproteobacteria bacterium | reverse complement strand
TATACAATAAGTTTAAATTAATTTAAGATTCTGAGGAAAAATGTCAGAAAAAAGCAATATACCGCCCGGAATAGAGCAATATCTGCAAATCAAAAAGGATTATGCGGATTATGTTTTGTTTTATCGTATGGGTGATTTTTACGAACTTTTCTTTGATGATGCGATTAAAGCATCACCGATAATGGGCATAGCTCTGACCAAACGCGGCAAGGTTAACGGGGAAAACGTGCCGTTGTGCGGCGTGCCGTATCATGCCTACGAGTCATATTTGGCCAAGCTGATTAAGGCCGGTTACAAAGTTGCGATTTGCGAACAGATGGAAAATCCGGAAGAAGCTCGCAAACGCGGCTATAAAGCGGTGGTGCGCCGTGACGTTATTCGTTTGGTAACACCTGGGACTTTGACCGAAGATACACTCTTAGATGCGCGTAAAAATAACTATTTGCTCTGTTTGTGTAAAAACGGCACACGTTATGGTTTGGCGTGGCTTGATTTATCAACCGGCGAATTTTATACCAAAACAATGCCGACAACAAACAAAAATGAAGCGGCAGAAGTATGGAGCGTTTTATCTCAGTTGCAACCGGCGGAGGTTATGGTGTCGGATGCAATGTTGCAAAATCCGGAATTGTTTCGGGTCTTGAATGAATATAAAGAAAAATTGTCGGTGTTGCCGCAAGCGCGTTTTAATTATGCCAACGCATATAAAACGGTGACGGCATTTTATGAGGTGGTTTCGCTCGATTCGTTCGGCGATTTTGAAAAGCCGGAAATTATCGCGGCCGGTATGGTGTTAGATTATGTTGAAAATACGCAAAAAGGCAAAATGCCGAGAATTGCCCGCCCTCTGAAAATACACGATTCATTGTATATGGAAATAGATGCGGCTACACGCCATAATCTTGATTTGCTTTCCGGACCGCACGGAAGCTCGTTGATTGCGGTTATGGATTGCACGATAACCGGTGCCGGTGCCCGTATGTTGGCGCAACGCATTTCGGCACCGTTGATTGATGGAAAAATGATAAATGCGCGTCTTGACGCGTTGGAGTTTTTTTATAAGCATAACGAAGTGCGTCAAAATTTGCGCACATTGTTGAAAGAATGTCCGGATTTGGAACGTTCGGTTTCGCGATTGAGTGTCGGCCGCGGCGGTCCGCGAGATTTAAAGGCAATTTGGCAGACGTTGAATGCTCTGCCTAAGGTGCGGCAAAACGTTAAAATGTATCATCGGATTGATGTGGTAGACGAATTGCCGCAAGCCGTGGAAAACATTCTTAACCGCTTTGGTAATCACGATACATTAGAAGAAAAACTCGGACGCGCACTGTTAAATTCACCGCGTAAAGACGGCGATTTGCCATATTTGGCGCGTGACGGCGATTTTGTTGCCGACGGATTTAATGCCGATTTGGATGCGGTGCGCACGCTGCGTGACCGCGGTGAAGAAATGATAAAAGGGCTGGAGGACAAATACAAACAACAAACACAAATAGACCATTTAAAGATTAAAAGTAACAATGTTATCGGCTATTTTGTTGAAATTCCAAGCAAATTTGCAACGCAATTGCTGAGCGATACGGCATTTATCCATCGTCAGTCGGTATTAAATGCGGCACGTTTTACCACTTCGGAACTGACTGATTTGGAAAATAAAATCCGCGGGGCCAAAGAAAAGGCCTTGGCTTTAGAATTGGCGATTTTTGATGATTTGGTGCATGATATTTTGTTCTCGGCCGATGATATAAGCCGCACGGCATCGGCATTGGCCGAACTCGATGTATCGGCGGCGTTGGCTGATTTGGCGCTCGAAAATAATTATTGCCGACCGAAACTTGACGACAGTTTGGCGTTTGAAGTCGAAGAAGGTCGACATCCGATTGTGGAAGCGGCTATGCGTAAAAATAACGACGGAACATTCGTCGGTAATGCCTGCAACTTAAATGGTGAAGACAATCGAATTTGGTTGATAACCGGTCCGAATATGGCCGGAAAATCAACGTTTTTGCGGCAAAACGCTCTGATTGCGATTATGGCGCAAAGCGGTTCTTTTGTGCCGGCAAAATCAGCACATATCGGTTTGGTCAACAAAGTGTTTTCGCGTGTCGGTGCGTCAGACGATTTGTCGCGCGGGCGCTCGACATTTATGGTTGAAATGGTGGAAACCGCATCGATTCTGAATCGCGCCGACGAGCATTCGTTTGTGATTTTAGATGAAATAGGACGCGGAACGGCAACCTTTGACGGCTTGTCAATTGCGTGGGCGGTGGTTGAATATTTGCACGAGGTCAATAAATGCCGCGCGCTGTTTGCGACGCACTATCACGAATTGGCGGTATTGGCGCAAAAGCTTTCGGCTATGACGTTGCATTGTATGAAAATCAAAGAGTTCAATGAACAGGTGATTTTTTTGCACGAAGTGATTGAAGGTGCGGCCGATCGCTCATACGGTATTCACGTTGCCAAGCTTGCCGGTTTGCCGAAAGCTGTGATTACACGCTCGGAACAGGTGTTGAAAAAACTCGAAAAAGAAAATCAGAAAAAAACAACGCTCGACTTAACCGATGAGTTGCCGCTGTTTTCGTTTGTGCAAGAACAAACTGAGGAAGCGGCGGAAAAAATATCGGCGGTGGAAGCGGCGCTTGCCGAGGTTGAACCGGATAATTTGACGGCCAGAGAAGCACTCGAAAAACTTTATGAACTCAAAGAATTGTTGAAGGGAACAAACAATGGAAGTTAAGGAATATTTCAAAAACTATACCGATTTTGTGGATTCGGTTACGGCAGAAGTTTCAAAAAACGATGCGCTTTTTGAAACGCGCTTTAAGCAACTTTCAATGCAGTTGAACGGTAATTATTCTCGGCTCGATAATGCGATAGCAGGGCTTGCCGGCGAAAGCGGCGAAGTCGCGGATTTGTGGAAAAAAATCAAATATCACGATTTGGAGTATGATGACGAAACGCGCCAAAAACTCAAAAAAGAACTCGGCGATGTTTGCTGGTATTTGTTTCAGACAGCGTATGCTCTCGGTATGCCGATGGATGAGATTATCGACGGCAATATCGCCAAACTGAAACAACGTCATTCTCGCGGTTTTTCGCCGGAATATTTGCAACATAAGAAAGGTGCTTAAAACAAAATGCCACAAACCGTCGGTGTGATGCTTCCGTTGCCGTTTGATAAGCCGTTTGACTATACGGCCGATTTTGATGTGCAAGTCGGGCAAATCGTGGAAGTGCCGTTCGGAAAGGAAAAACAAATCGGCGTGGTGTGGACTTTGGAAGCATCATCGGATTTAGATAAAAATAAAATTAAACCGATTCTCAAAAAATACGATTTTCCGCCGTTGACTGAACAAATGCTTGAGTTTGTTCAGTGGGTGGCGCGTTACAATATGGCGCCGCTCGGTTCGGTTTTGAAAATGGTTATCAGTGTGCGCTCAGTGTTTGAGCCGTCGCCGATGACGGTGCTCTACACACTTTCGGGTAAAACGTTGGCGGAGGCCAAACTCAAAAACTCTGACGCACGTTGGCACGTTATGGATTTATTGAAGCATGCACCTTATACACGTCAGGAAATTGCTGCCGGTGCCGGCGTGAGCCAAAGTGTGATTAAAACACTGATAGATACCGGTGTTTTAACGCCGATTTATGTGGAAAATAAAAAAGAATTTACCGAGCCGGTCGGCGATTATATGAAAGTTGATTTGACGGCCGAACAAACATCTGCCGCCAATCTTTTGTGTCGCAAAGTCGGTTCAGGATTTTCGGTAACGCTTTTGGACGGTGTGACCGGTTCCGGTAAAACCGAAGTTTATTTTGAGGCAGTGGCAAAGGCACTTGAACAAAATACTCAGGTGTTGATTTTAGTGCCGGAAATATCATTAACAACACAATGGCTCGGGCGCTTTCAAAAGCGATTCGGTGTGCGTCCGGCGTGTTGGCATTCAGGGTTGACGGCTAAAGAACGCACCGATACGTGGAAGGCGATTATCGAGGGACGCGTTAAGGTTATTGTCGGCGCGCGTTCGGCGCTGTTTTTGCCATATACCAAGCTCGGTCTGATAGTGATTGATGAGAGCCACGATCACTCGTTTAAGCAAGAAGATGCAGTCAATTATCAAGGACGCGATATGGCGGTTGTGCGCGCAAAAATCGAGCATTTTCCGGTTATTCTCTCAACCGCAACGCCGTCGCTTGAAACGCTGGTCAACGTTGATGACGGCAAGTATGACTGCGTAAAGTTGCAAAGCCGGTATGCTAATGCACAGTTGCCGGATATTCAGATTATTGACATTAAAACAGATAAACCGCAAAAAGGCGAATGGGGTGTTTCGTGGTTGACGCCGACTTTGGTTAAGGCGCTTGAAGAAAATCTGACACGCGGTGAGCAGTCGGTGCTGTTTTTAAATCGCCGAGGGTATGCACCGCTTTTGATTTGCCGTGACTGTGGTCATCGGATTCAATGCCCGAGTTGCAGTGCGTGGCTGACCGAACATAAAAATGCTCACAAGTTGATGTGTCATCATTGCGGCTATGTTGATGATATTCCGGAAATTTGCCCGCATTGTAATTCGGCTGACGGTTTGACGGCGTGCGGTCCGGGAGTAGAACGTGTGGCAGAAGAAGTGTGTATGCGCTTTCCGCAGGCAAAGGTTGATATGCTTTCAAGCGATAATGCGACTTCGTTCACGGCTATATCAAAAATTATTGCCAAGATGGAACGCAAAGAAACAGATATCTTAGTCGGCACTCAGATTATAGCCAAAGGACATCATTTTCCTGATTTGACATTAGTTGGTATTGTTGATGCCGATTTGGGATTGATGAGCAGCGATTTGCGTGCTGCCGAACAAACGTATCAGCTTTTGTCGCAGGTTGCGGGACGTGCCGGTCGTGGCGATAAGCACGGCACGGTTTATGTGCAAACGCTGCATCCGGAAAATAATGTGCTGAAAGCTTTGCTCGCAAATGACCGCGCGCTGTTTATCGATTTTGAAAAAGAAAGTCGTCAGATGTTACATTATCCGCCGTTCGGAAAATTAGCGGCGCTCATAATATCCGGTTCAAATCAGCAACAGACGGCGGCTGTGGCCGCGGCCTTCGGTAAAACAGCACCAAACACGGATAATATTTCCGTTTTAGGGCCGGCGCCGGCACCGTTGTTTTTGTTACGCGATAAATATCGTTATCGGCTGATGTTGAAAACAATGCGCAATATCAATATTCAGCAGGTTTTATCACAATGGCTCAAAATGGTTAAAGTGCCGTCAACCGTGCGGGTAGAAGTGGATATTGACCCGTATTCGTTCACATAAAGTCAAACTTTAGCAGCGCTTAGTGCGGCAACAATAAGCATATACTTAAAAAAAATGTCATAATCGTCGTGACCAGCAAGCCGGAAGATATGATGATATTGTTGTTGCCGACAACATAAATACCATCATTTACGGGAATTGATTGTGTTCTACAACTCTGTTGCTCGGGAGTATTGTTATCATTTACGGGATGACTCCGTGACAGGATATCCCTGATTTGCGCATCAATATTCATTTCATATGTCCAATAAAATTAACTCAGTTTGCTTTCCGCAACTCGTTATATACTTCGATAAAGTCTTTCACTTTGTTTGCGGCAACACTGATTGTATCGTTACAAACCTTCATATAAATAAGTTTGATGAGTTCGGCTTTGTCTCGCGAAGATAAAACAACGTTGCGATTTGATAACCATTCCTCAATATTTTCGATAACGGTTCCTAAAATTTCAGCATTAATAGAGGTAGCGGCAGAAGTGGCTGTGTTTAAGGACAAATCCGTCAATTCCTGCTCGTCAACGTGCAGGATTTCCGCCAGCTTATGGCGTTCGACTTCGCCCAAACGGCGCGGCGAACCGTTTTTGATAAATTGCTGGATATAGGCAACATTTTTGCCGATTGCCAAAGATACCTGCGCATAATTCAAACCGCGTTCGATGATAAGTCGAGAGATTTTTTTGCGAATTTCTTCCATATTTTCCATAATTTGGATGTCAATTACGAGGGACGCATCTACTT
>CAMAJR010000065.1 GCA_945835885.1 uncultured Alphaproteobacteria bacterium | reverse complement strand
ACGATGATGAAAAAATTATTTGCACTGATATTATCGGTTTTGCTTATACCGATGACCGTTTATGCTGCTGACGGCACGGACGACGATTTGTTTGGTTCTGATGAAGAAGATTTTCTATCCGTTCCCCAAAAGAAAGCCCAACCGGAGAGCAGAGCCGCAACATTATCCGAATTTTTGATGCAAAACATCACGGCTGCCACCGCTACGCCGATTAACAAAGCCGAAAAAGTATTTTGCTACGTCGTGGATTATGCCGAAAAGGGCTATGAGGGCTATACCGTTGACGGCTTTGCCATTAAAGGTTATTGCGGCGAACTTTCTGCCGAAGGAAAATCTTTAATCAAAGAAACATTATTCAACAGCACATCTTTATATTCTAAAAGCAAAGCGGATTGTCGTGTCAGTCCGAAGATTATGTTACGCTATGTATTCGGCATTGATTACACCGATGTTTTGCTGTCTTATCCTTGCGCATCCTTAACATTTTTCCACGGCAACAGTATTGCGATTTTAAACGCCAATCCGGGAGAAGTCGTGCTTGAAAAAATTGTGACGGCTTATTCATCTCTCAGCGAAGATTTTCAATCACCGGCTTTACTCGGGCAAATGGTCGGCAGCGGTGTAGCGCAAAATCAGGCACAAAAAGAAATCATAAAACGCAATGCGCCGACTGAAGCGCCGCTAAAAAAGTGGAGCAACGAACCGACAACCGAAACTTCTTCGTCAGATTCGACAGTATCTGCACCCAAACCGGCATCAGGTTGGAATAAGCTGAAATAGATTTAAGCCAATCGGCGTGAACCGTCTGTGTATTAAAAATCCTGTTGATTGTTTGTTCTCGCTCTTGCCAACAAAATGTAAATTGTTTATATTCACGATACTCAACGTTATTGTAGGTAGAAATAAATTGAAAAAGATTTCTGAAATAAAAACAGCAATGATGTATGCCGAAGCAATGTTCAACAGCACACAAAGCTCCGACATTCAAGATGCGTTATATCATGATGCGACGGCACTCAAAAACGTGACGGATAATAATACCGCAGATTTTTTAAAGCTCAACAATCCGCTATGGAAGTTTGAACAGAAAGCCAAAATTTTAGAGGCAACGGCTCATCAGGCCGGTTTATCCGATTCCATGCTAAATACATTAAAAATATTAACTAAAAACAGTGCATTAAACATTCTTCCTCAAGTTTTGGAACAATATATTCTGCTTTATCAAAAAAAGCATAATATTGCAGAGGTAGAAGTCACAACCGTTATGCCGCTGAATTCTGAACAGGAAAATTTACTGAAATCCAAATTATCGGCAATTTTCCAAAAAGAAATACTCATACGTTACACCATCAATCCGCAAATTATCGGCGGACTGATTTTAAAATACGGCACGAATTTTATTGATAATTCCGTAAAGCACAAACTTGATGCTTTGGAACAGCTTATGAAAGGGACAAAGTAGATGTCTGTACAAGCAGATGAAATTTCATTAATTTTAAAAGAAAAAATCGCTGGTTTTGACTTATCTTCCGATATGACGGAAGTCGGGCGTGTTTTATCCGTCGGCGACGGTATTGCCCGCGTTTATGGTTTGGATAACGTTCAACTCAACGAGATGGTCGAATTTTCAAACGGCACTAAGGGTATGGCGCTGAATTTAGAAGAAGACAGCGTCAGTGTTGTGTTGTTCGGTTCCGATGCCGAAATCAAAGAAGGTGACATAGTTAAACGCACCGAACAAATCGTGAGCGTTCCGGTCGGCAAGGGTTTGCTCGGGCGCGTTGTTGATGCTTTGGGTAACCCGATTGACGGTATGGGTGAAATTAAAGCCGAAAAATACAGCACTGCCGAAATTAAGGCACCGGGTATTATTCCGAGGAAAGGCGTTCATGAGCCGGTGCAAACGGGCTTAAAAGTTATCGATTCGCTGATTCCGATTGGGCGCGGTCAGCGTGAGCTGATTATCGGCGACCGTCAAACCGGTAAAACTTCTATCATTATTGATACGATTATCAATCAAAAACGCACCAACGACGCAGCGAAAAGCGACAAAGAAAAACTGTTTTGCATTTATGTTGCCGTCGGGCAAAAGCGTTCATCGGTGGCACAAGTGGTTAAAACTCTGCGTGATTACGGCGCGATGGATTATACGATTGTGGTTGCGGCAACGGCTTCCGAAGCAGCACCGCTACAATTTTTGGCACCTTATGCCGGAACGGCCATGGGCGAATATTTCCGTGACAACGGTATGCACGCGGTTATCTTTTATGATGATTTATCCAAACAAGCCGTTGCCTATCGTCAAATGTCTTTGTTGATTCGCCGTCCGCCTGGGCGTGAAGCATATCCGGGCGATGTGTTCTACTTGCACTCTCGTCTGCTTGAACGCGCGGCAAAAATGAATCCGAACTACGGTTCCGGCTCATTAACGGCTATGCCGGTGATTGAAACACAGGCCGGAGACGTTTCCGCTTACATTCCGACCAATGTTATTTCAATTACGGACGGTCAGATTTTCTTGGAAACAGCCCTGTTCTATCAAGGTATTCGTCCGGCGGTAAATGTCGGTATTTCCGTATCTCGTGTGGGTTCGGCAGCACAAATCAAAGCCATGAAGCAAGTTTCCGGTTCAATGAAGTTGGATTTGGCGCAATATCGTGAAATGGCGGCGTTTGCACAATTCTCCTCCGATTTGGATAAGTCAACCCGCGCTTTGCTCGACAAAGGTTCAAAATTGACCGAACTGTTGAAACAGCCGGTGCATCAACCGATGGCTACCGAAGAAGAAGTTGTGTCGATTTTTGCCGGTGTCCGCGGCTATTTGAACAAAGTTAAAATTGAAAACGTTAAAGACTTTGAAAAAGCGGCACTCGATTATATGCACGAAACTCATCCGGAATATTTGGAAGAAATCGTTGAAAAACACGTTATTTCACCTGAATTGGATGCAAAATTGGCAGAGTTCTATTCGCACTTTACCGAAAAATATCTGAAAACAACGGAGAAGGCAGCATAAATGGCCGGATTAAAAGAATTACGCACCAGAATTGAAGCCATTAAGTCGACGCAAAAAATCACGTCGGCAATGAAGATGGTTGCGGCGTCGCGTTTGCGTCGCGTGCAGATTTTGGTTGACAAGAATCAAGGATATTCGCAGAATCTCCGCCATTCCGCATTGCGTGTTATGACCGAGATTGAAAACGAAGAACACGCCAAAGGCATAAAATATATGCGTCCGCTGATGTTGCGTGCGGCTCAAAATCCGAAACATTATAAACTATGCGTCATTTCGTCCGACCGCGGTTTATGCGGTGCATATAACAGCAACATCACCAAAAAAGCAACCCAGCGCATTCGTCAGTTATTAAAACAAGGCAAAAAAATCAGCGTCGAATGCATCGGAAAAAAATCGTATGATGCTCTGCTCCGCACTTTTGCCAACACGGATGTCCGTCTGACGCTTATCGGCGAAAAGCTTAAATCAATGAGCTATGCGGAGCAGGCAAAATATATGGTGGTGGAAATTTTGCGCCAATTTCAGGAAAAAGAATTTGATGTATGCGAGTTTGTGTATGCCCGCTTCAATTCGGCTATCAGCCGCGATTTTGTGTGCGAACAGGTTTGCCCGATGGATTTGAACACCGAACATCTCGATGAAAAAGATTTGCAACTCATTAACCGCTCCGGTCAGGCGTTTTACGAATATCTGCCGGATAAACTGACGGTGTTAGAAAATATTTTGCCGATTTTGTTTGATGATGATTTATTTAAAATTATTGTCAATTCGGCAGCTTCCGAACACGGCGCGCGTATGACCTCAATGGATAGCGCCACCCGCAACGCCAAAAATATGATAAGCGAACTGACCTTAAAATACAACAGTTTACGACAATCGGCAATCACGACCGAGTTGATAGAAATTATCGCCGGTGCCGAAGCGATTTAGAAGATAGGAGAAAGTGATGACAAAACAAACAAATAATCATGCAGCAGGACATATTCATCAAGTATTGGGCGCTGTTGTCGATGTAAAATTTGAAGACGAAAACGACTTGCCGAACATTCTGACCGCGTTAGAATGCGACAATCACGGCCGCAAGCTGGTTTTGGAAGTCGAGCAACACTTGGGCGGCGATGTTGTGCGCTGTATTGCTCTTGATTCCACCGACGGGTTGGTGCGCGGTTTAAAAGTCGTGAATACCGGTGAACCGATTAAAGTTCCGGTCGGTCCGGAGTTGCTTGGCCGTATCGTTAATGTTTTGGGTGAACCGGTTGATGAACGCGGTCCGATTAAATCACAGAACTTTTCCCCTATTCACCGTGATGCACCGGCCTTTATCGACCAATCCACCAAAGAAGAAATTTTGGTTACCGGCATTAAAGTCATTGATTTGCTTGAACCATACAGCAAAGGTGGTAAAATCGGTCTGTTCGGCGGTGCCGGCGTTGGTAAAACCGTGCTGATTATGGAATTGATTAACAACATCGCGAAGGGACACGGCGGCTACTCGGTATTTACCGGTGTGGGTGAACGCACCCGCGAAGGCAACGACTTGTATCACGAAATGATTGAATCCGGCGTTATCGACTTAGAAGGCGATAAATCCAAAACCGTGTTGGTCTACGGGCAAATGAACGAACCGCCGGGAGCTCGTGCGCGTGTGGCTTTAACCGGTTTGACCGAAGCTGAATACTTCCGCGACCAAGAGCATCAAGACGTGTTACTGTTTATTGATAACATCTTCCGCTTTACACAAGCCGGCTCCGAAGTTTCCGCTTTGCTTGGCCGTATTCCGTCCGCCGTGGGCTATCAGCCGACACTCGGCACGGATATGGGCGCGATGCAAGAGCGCATTACCTCAACCAAAGACGGTTCGATTACCTCCGTGCAAGCGGTTTATGTTCCGGCCGATGACTTAACCGATCCGGCACCGGCAACAACCTTTGCGCACTTGGACGCCACGACCGTGTTGTCGCGTAAAATTTCAGAACTCGGTATTTATCCGGCGGTTGACCCGCTCGATTCGACCAGCCGCGCGCTCAGTCCGGAAATTGCCGGTAAGGAACATTATGAAACAGCACGCCGTGTTCAAGAAATATTGCAAAAATACAATTCTTTGCAAGATATTATTGCCATCTTGGGTATGGACGAACTGTCGGAAGAAGACCGTCAAATTGTTTCGCGTGCGCGCAAGATTCAACGCTTTTTGTCGCAACCGTTCCATGTGGCGGAAGTGTTCACCGGCTTGAAAGGTGTTTACGTCAACCTCGAAGACACGATTAAGGGCTTTAAGGGTATTTTGGACGGCTTGTATGACGACCTGCCGGAAGCGGCATTCTATATGGTCGGCACCATAGAAGAAGCAATAGCAAAAGCTGAAAGTATGAAAGAGAAATAAAATGGCTGAAAACATTACGCTCAAAGTGTGGACGCCGGAAAAAACGGCTATCAATCGCAAAGTCTACCGTGTGGTTTTACCTTATGGCACAACGAACTTGACAATAATCGACGACCGTGCGCCGACATCACTCGTTTTACACGATGGCGCGATGCATATTTTGAACGAAGATAATTCGATTGCCGACACCTATTTTTTGGACGACGGCGTGGTTGATGTAGCCGACAATGTTTGCAAAATCTCGACCAGACATATTATCCATCGCTCCAAAATAAGCATTGAACACGCGCGGGAATCTTTGGCAAAAGAACCACAAAATGAGTCGTATTATCAAGCGATTATCAATTATCTTGAAAACTTCGGATAATGTTTTGTTTTTCAGAATTAAGACCTCGTTCCAAACGAGGCCTTAATTTTATTTTTGCTTTAATATTATTTGGAGGTAATCCGAACTGTCATATAATGTGCTACATTATACACCGGCACCACAATTGAAACGACTCCTATATTTTCCAACGGTTTGCCCACTTCATAAACAATTTTTTTTCATTTTCATTCCTCGCAACATCTATTTTCGATAAGGCTCAAGATAAAATATTTCAAAGTAAAGTAAAAAATTTTTTTACCACATAACTATATGAATTTTAGGACTATTTCTCACTCGTCCACATAAATAT
>CAMAJR010000064.1 GCA_945835885.1 uncultured Alphaproteobacteria bacterium | reverse complement strand
TGCACGTCGTCGAAATTCCCCTTCGTATTTACCGCATTCTCCGGATTTTTAGTTGCCGTATTGATTGTGTGCACGTCGTCGAAATTCCCCTTCGTATTTCCCGCATTCTCCGGATTTTTAGTTGCCATATTGATTGTGTGCACGTCGTCGAAATTCCCCTTCGTATTTCCCACATTCTCCGGATTTTTAGTTGCCGTATTGATTGTGTGCACGTCGTCGAAATTCCCCTTCGTATTTACCGCATTCTCCGGATTTTTAGTTGATACAATATTTATAAAAAAAACGGCGGATGATTTTCCGCCGTTTGGGTTTAGTGGGCGCATTACATTCCGCCGCGTCCGCTTCCTTTAGTCATTGTTTGCGAGTTCACATTTCCGCCGCCCGAATTGCCGCGAGGTTCCGGTGCATAGCTTGAAATACCGCGTGCGTCATTGATGTGCTTCATACTTTCAATATTGTCAAATAACTTATGATTAAAGCCGTCCGCTTTTGTGCTTTCTGCTTTGACTTCTTGGCAAAAAGCATTCGCTTCTTTTGCTGTCATATCGCGAGTCTGCCCGTTTTCGCTGACTTGGAAATGTAATTTTCCGCTTTCAATCGTTACCGAGCGAGTTTGACCATTCTGCGCAAGAGAAAATCCGTTGTTTTCTTGATGAAATTCCGTTGGCACAGGCACTTCGTTTGTTTGTGTCGGCGTTTCTACTGCTTTTACTTCTGGTTGTTGTGTCGGTTCATTGGCAACAATCTTAAGACCTTCATCGGTAAAATCCAATTTAAGTTTGTCGTCTTTAATATTACCACTGATGCCGGTTTCAGTGCCATGACCGTCAACAATTTGATAATTGCCGTCCAAATTATCAATAACTTTATCAAAGCGGTGTCCTTCGGCATCTAAAAATACTTGAGTGGTCGTTCCTAAATTATCATTGAACTTTTCTGCAACCGGTGTCAGTTCTCCAAAACCCAAATCAACTTTAGGTGCGTTTTCTCCGGCATGTTGGACCGTGCTTATACCGAATCCCCATCCTTCATCGACACTCTCAACCGTTGGGTCTTGTAATATTTTCAATTCTCCACCATAATCAAATGCTTTACTTGCCGGTTCAACATGTCTGTCAGATACCGTAACAGTTTGTGATTGCTCTTGTCCTTGATAAGCGGTTGCACCATTATTGGCTTTGTTTTTAGAATCTTCATCAGATTCATTGCCGTTTGAGCCATTGTTATTATGCGTATGATGTCCTGCGGGCATTTTTATTTCTTCTGCAGTAATATCAGGATTGCCTTCCAATATTCTTGGTCTCGGTTTTGGTGATGGAGATTCCTGCTCTTTTTCTTCCGCTTGCTGTTGTGACTCCTGATAGCTTACTTCAGCGGTTTCTTTGAGCATTGCATTGGCTGTTTGATACATTTTTTCGATACTTTGCCCTTCCGGTAATTCTCGGGTAGAAGTTCCGTCCGTAACATAAGTTTTGCCATCAACTTCATAAGAAGTTATATCTAATTTTTGATTATCATTTTCAAAGTGATATGCTCCGGTAACCTTGGCTCCGTCCGGAATATTATTGTTTGAATTATAATCAACCCGACCGGTCGATTCTTGCATTTCGGCCTTGCCGGTATCGGTGACGGTTTTTTCGATATGGTCTTTAATTTCAACATTTCCGGCTTCTATTTTGCGGTCAATTTCTGTTTCTTGTCCGATAACGGCTTCATTATCATTGCTCATAATATCTTCTTTTTCGGTTTTGATGGTGGCTTCAACGCCGTTTCCTTCAATTTCAACCTTATTTTGAGCATCGTCAATTTCCGGATGATTATCGAGATATTCCTGCCGTGCATTATCAAGTGTTTGCTCAATCGTTTCAGCTTGCGCAACCGCTACCTGTTCGCCGTTGACATTATATACCTGTTTCACTTCAATAGTTTCCGGTCCGTTCAGTGTCGGCTCCGGTGTTAATTTCGCCGGCTGAACTTCTTCAAGATTAATCGCCTCAATATTTTGAGTCGGTGCTTCGTTTGTATTATGATGCGTGTGACCTGTTACCGTAACTTCCGGTAATTCGCCGCCATCAACAGTGTAATCAGGCGGTAACGGAATCTTTATATCACTGAAATCGGCGTTTTCCAACTCTTTCTGAAAGGCCTTTTCACTTGCCTCAATCTCCGCTTTCATATGTTCATATGCTTGAACTTCTTGATATTCATGTGCAGCCGCTGTCGTTACATCTGCCAAGGCATTACCGGCAACCAAACCGATAACCGTGCCGCAAAATACTTTTTTTGCCGCCGACCATTTATTTCCGTCTTCGGCTTTCATATACGCTTCTGCTGACTTGGCAAAGCCGGCACCGATGTTCATTGCCGAACGCAGTGTGCGTGTCGGAGTCCATGAGTTTTTAATACCGTCGGCAACATCTTGCACATTTAAATGACTGATATCTGCAACAGAGTTTATCATATTTTTACTGGCTTCGGTAATATGCTCAAAACTAATAGAACCGACTGAACTTAAGGCATTTGGAGCATCACCGGAAAGCAGGGCGCCGGTAACATTTCCGGCAATACCGAAATTTCCGGCTAAAGCAGCGTCAACACCGGCATAAGAAGCTATACCCGTTGCCACCACACCAACCGTTGCGCTTGCAATTTTACCCGGATTTTTCTTTACAAAATCCCAAAGCTTCATTTCGCCACCGTTTTCGGCCTTTTGTTTGTCATATTCCTTTTTTAGCCCCTTAAATTGCTTATATGTGCTCGAACCGACCATAGCAGCAATACCTACCGGTCCGAGTGTGGCTGAAATGGCACTCGACTTGGCAAATCCCCATAGAATCGGATGTTTTTGCGTCATTTTATCATCAAACGCTTTAACTTTGTTCCATAATTTACCGATACCGGTTTTTTCTTTCAAACCTTTGGCAAAACTTTCCGTTTCTTGATGATGCGGTGCAAAAGTGGCTGTAATTCCCGGCGTTGTTAATTTTACGGCCGTTTTGTCATTGCCTGATAAAATTCCGGAAACAACTTGCGCCGTATTGGCTGACTTATCACGCATCGCCGACAAAAATGCTTCACGATCTTTCGGCGGCATCTTATCCGGATTTCTACCTTCAGACATTGCCTCAAATCCTGCCTGTGTGCTGACCAAACTATATGTTAAAAAAGTCATATTGTCATGAACGGCTTCGGCAAATCGTTGTTTTAATTTCTCTTTGTCCTGTATTTCATCAATACTGCCGTCTTGCACTAAATCTTTCAACGTCAAGTTAATAGCCAAAGTTTGCGTTTCATCTTTGAGCCAATCCCGTTTGTTACGCAGTTCTTCTGATGGTTTTTCATCCGGATTTTCCGGAATATTGGCATCAATATAAACATTGTCATAGAATGACTCTAAACCCTGAAAGTTAAATCCTTCGCCGGATACTTTATAATTACCATCTTCATCTTTGGCAAACACATCACCAAGCTCTTCCGCAACGTTGTCAAGACGTTCGTAACGGTCGATAATTTCTTGCTTATTCTCGTCGGTAATCGAATCTAAAAATGCGGCATCTTTGCTATCAATGGGTGTCTCGGTTGTCGGGGCATCATCTTTTTCTTCTTCATTTGTCGGTGTTCCAGATATATCCTGATTTTCTTCCGTGTTATTTAAGGCACCATCGGCGGCCTCTTGGCTCAATGAAGTGTAACGGGCATCAATATTCTTCATAAGTGTCGCAGCTGTGCCGCTGTATTCGCCTTGTACAGACGAAGAAAATTCACTGACCAAACTTTTGAGAGAATCTAATTGGTCGGCTGATAAATTATCCAATGAAACAGTGGAAAGCTCGTCAATTGTTTCCCGCGCTTTTTCCGCAAGTTCGTTCCACACAAACGTATGGTCATCATTTCTGTCTGCAAATTCCACGCCTTCCAATTCTTTACGCATTTCCACCATGCGCTCCGGCGTTAATTCTGTATCTTTTTCAGCAATTTCGTTCGTTAATGCTTCGTAATCCAAGTTTTTATCAGCCATTTTCTTATACCTTAATAGTTTAATAAAATTATGTATATTTTTTATCTTGTTTTTTGTCAAATGTCAAGCGCTTAAACATTGGTTGAATAACCTTTTTTTTAAAAAAATCAGGTTATAAAATTTCGATAAAACAAAGGGATATATGATATTTTTATTTAAAAATACGGAAAAGAGTCGTTTTTTTCTGGATTTTTAAAATAAGTCGTGTTATATGACTCGTGTTTAACGGTTTTTTAATGTTTTTTAATAATCGGTTAAATATGGTCAATACCGCTAAATTTATCGGCATTTGGTTGCAAGACGGGCTGAAATTCTTAAAAGATGGGAGGGACGTTGATGGGTTGAGCGGCTTTTAGAGGTAACACGTCATCGTGTTTAATAAATTTGGTTTTTTGTTAGTCAGTATGTTCGTGTTCGTAAGCGGCGCGATTTACGCTAATGAAGATTTGAACGTAGCGGCAAAAGAGCATACAAATGACGGCTCTCTTTGTTTGGCAGCAGCCGAAAAAGCAAGCGCCGACTACGGTGTTAATTTAAATCTGTTACAGACGATTTCTGCCGTTGAAAGCGGACAATGGAACGAGATGCATAATGCTTATATTGCATGGCCGTGGACCGTGAACGCAAAAGGCAAGGGTTATTACTTCAAAACGCGCGAAGAAGCCGTTGCAGCGGCTAAAAAGTTTATTGCCCAAGGAATTACCAGTATTGATGTCGGTTGTATGCAAGTGAATATGAAATATCACGGTCAGGCGTTTGCGTCTATAGAAGAAGCTATGGATCCGGAAAAAAATATGAATTACAGCGCCAAGTTTTTGCGTTCGCTTTATAAACGTAACGGCAAAAATTGGAAAGCAGCGGCCAAAAGATATCATTCCGGTAATCAACAAGAAGGCCTGCTTTATACCAAGCGTTTGGAAAAAAGATTTAACGCTTATAAAACGGCCGGTCTGACGAAAAGCACCACTTTATTCTGATTATGGCTGTCATGGTGCAAAAATACATCAAGGATTATATTGTAAAAAGCTATGAAGCAGATTGTCATGGCTTTTTGCGTTTGTTGACTTTGATGAATTACTTACAAGATATTGCCTGTGAAAATGCCGAAGCGTTGGGCTTTGGTTTTGTTGCTTGCGCTGAGCAAAATTTGACTTGGGTCGGTTCAAATTATTTAGTTAAAATTAAACGCTTGCCGCGAATCGATGAGCATTTTACGATAGAAACGTGGCCGTCCGGAACAAAGTTATGGGGCGGCGTGCGTGATTTTAACATTAAAAATGCCAACGGGGAAATTATTGTCTCGGCTATCAGTCAATGGGTGTTGATTGATGTTAAGAAACGTCGGCCTGTTATTTTGAGTAAATATTTTCCGGAATATAAGGTGTTGAATGAACGCGCATTAGATGATGATTTTACCAAGTTTGCGGAATTGAAAAATCCGGATTCGGTGATGGAAATTGCCGTGCGTTTTGATGATATTGATGTCAATAATCACGTTAACAATGCCGTATATCCGCTGTGGGCAAGCGAATGTGTCGGCAGTGCGTTTCGCTTAAATCATATTCCGGCGGCACTTGAAATCTGCTACAAAAAAGAAGCGCTATACGGCGAAAAAGTTGAGGTGCGCAGCAAGCAAAACGAATCGGAAACATTACACGAAATTTGCGATAAAGAAAGCGGTGCGGTGCTGGCGGAATGCAAAATTCAGTGGCGCGAACTCACATTAAAGTAAGCGGCATTAAGGCGCGGCGCGGGTTTATGTTTTGTTTAAACACGGCGTGAAAAATCGGATAAGCACGTTCACATTCAACAATCGCAATATTCAAAATGCGTTCAAGTTTGGCAAAAATATCCGTATCATTTTCTTCTAAAATAACCGAGTGCTTAAACAGCGGCATTTTTGCTTCTTCCCAATACGAAAAATAGCCAATCCACATATCTTCGTTTAAGAGAGCGAGCAACTCAAAAATGCTCGGCAGAGCAACATTCTCCGGTTCAAGATTGATTAAACAGGAAATATGCATACAGCGCATTTGCTCTTCCCACGCAAAGAAAAACAGCATATTATCCCATTTGCCGCTGATTTCCACCACAACTTCGTGATTGCTGCGGCGTTCGGTCGAATGCTGACGATTGGCAAACAGATATTCAATATCATCAATCGGGTTGAATTTATAGATTTTTTCTGCGAACATTGAGCTTCCTTGTTTGATTACAATTTTAAGATGACCATTTTTTGCAAAAAAAACAATTTTATCCGTTAAGTTTTCCACTTTTTGCACACTAAAAAAATTTTTTGAAAAATTTTAAAATCAAAAAT
>CAMAJR010000063.1 GCA_945835885.1 uncultured Alphaproteobacteria bacterium | reverse complement strand
GTCCCGGCCTCCTCAGAATGACAATGTGCGTGTTTCCTTTTTCGTCATTCTAAGGAGGCAAACGCCGACGTGAGGATTTCATACGTTGTTGTGCGGCCTTTGGGCAAAATAAAACAGCCGCATAATCACTTTGCGGCGATTGCACAGCGCCTAAGGAGATTGTCCAAGGACGTCTTCGACTCCTTCGCTTGTCGGCTCAGAATGGCGTGCTTGCATTTTCAACAATTTTGTTAAAAAGAACGAAAAAAAACAGCGTGTATTCCAACCCAAAGGATTAAGAACACACGCTGCTTTTTTTTACACTGTCGTGCGCGTTTTATATCTGTACACCCGCCACAAGGTGCGGCAGATGCGCCATACCGGCACGATGATAAAGCGACCGAACATCAGTTGAATTATCTCAAATATAAAATTATTTTCGTTTTATGAACACAGCAGCCGAGAGTATAAAATTTAATCAATTTGTAAATTTCAAGCATAATTCGTAAGTAGTATTATTTTTATTATACACCCCTACCGCGCCATTTAAGCAAAATCGACACAGATATCGGCGTAAAAAATCTGCAAAAATACGCAAAAAACACTTGAAAAATAATATTTTTTGTGTATAAGAAAGGCAGTTGTTTGTAAGGGTGCGCTTATGAACGGCTGCTTTTTAACATCGCACAAGTCCGCTTTTATGAAAGTTGGCAATTTTTTGAAAACTAAATTTATATGACAAATACAGAATTTACAATGCCGGAAATGACCGAGAATTTCGCAGATTTATTAAACGAACAATTCGGTGAAAACGGCATCTTGGGAACCGTTGTAAAAGGAACAATCGTTAAAATTTCGGACGACTATGTGACAGTTGATGTCGGTCTTAAATCCGAAGGCAATATCCCGCTCAGAGAATTCGGCACCAATCCGGAACTCAAAGTCGGTGATGTGGTAGAAGTCTTGGTCGACAGATATGAAGACAAAGACGGCAACATTGTTCTTTCTCGTGAAAAAGCACGCCGTGAAGAAGTATGGGTTGACTTAGAGAAATCCATGAACGCCGGCGAACGCGTCAACGGTATCATTTTCGGTCGCGTTAAAGGCGGCTTTACGGTTGACTTGAACGGTGCCATCGCTTTCTTGCCGGGTTCGCAAATCGATATTCGCCCGATTAGAGATATTACACCGCTTATGGGTATTTCTCAACCGTTCCAAATTTTGAAAATGGATAAACTCAGAGGCAACATCGTTGTTTCGCGCCGTATTGTTTTGGAAGAAACAAGAGCCGAAGCGCGTGCCGAATTGATTGACGGCATTAAAGAGGGTGCAACCCTTGACGGTGTTGTTAAAAACATTACCGATTACGGTGCATTCATTGACTTGGGCGGTGTTGACGGTTTGTTGCACGTTACCGATATTTCTTGGAAACGCATTAACCATCCGGCAGAAGTTTTGACGGTTGGTCAAAATGTTAAAGTTCAAGTTATTCGCTTTAACGAAGATACACAACGCATCAGCTTGGGTATGAAACAACTTGAAAATGACCCGTGGCAAGCAGTTGCCGACAAGTATAAAGTTGACCAAATCTACAAAGGTAAGGTTACAAACATTACCGATTACGGTGCATTTGTTGAGCTTGAAGACGGTATCGAGGGCTTGGTTCACGTTTCTGAAATGAGCTGGACCAGAAAGAATGTTCATCCGGGCAAAATCGTTTCGACTTCTGAAGAAGTTGAAGTTAAAGTTCTCGAAGTTGATGCCGATAAACGTCGTATCAGCTTGGGTATTAAACAATGCCAACCGAATCCGTGGGCTGCTTATGTTGAAGAGCATCCGGTCGGCTCGGTTATTACCGGCAAAATCAAGAACACTACCGAATTTGGTTTGTTTATCGGTTTGACCGATGAAATCGACGGTATGATTCACCTTTCTGACATTTCTTGGGAAAAATCCGGCGAAGAAGCTGTTAAGGAATACACCAAAGGTCAGGAAATTGAAGCCAAAATCATTGATGTTGATGTTGAAAAAGAACGCATCAGCTTAGGTATTAAACAACTTTCCGAAGACAGCGTAAATCAAGCTTTGGCCAATATCAAAAAAGGCGATACGGTTAAGGCAGTTGTGACAGCTGTTGATGACAAAGGTATTACCGTTGAAGTTGAGGGCTTGAATGCCGTGATTAAGAAAGCCGACTTGTCGAAAGATAAAGAAGCTCAAAATCCGGCAAACTTCAAAGAAGGTGACACGGTTGAAGCCAAAGTAACCTCCGTAGATAAGAAAAACGTCAAAATCGGCTTGTCGATTAAGGCGCTTGAAGTTGAAGAAGAAAAGAAAGTGTTGGAAGAATATTCTAACAAAACCAGCGGTTCTTCTCTCGGAGAGGCATTAGGTGAGGCCTTGAAAAAAGCCAACTAATAAAAAACTCGTTTAACGGGTAACTACTTGAAGGATTTTCTCTTATGTAGCATTTTCTACACAGCGAGAAAATCCTTCTTCGTATTTACCATGTTATCCGAGTTTTTTTAACGAGAAACGCTCTTTTTCTATCAGACGCGTTCTACGCGATTTTTAGTAATGCAGTAGCATTTTCTACACAGCGAGAAAATCCTTCTTCGTATTTACTGCGTTATCCGAGTTTTTGGGGATTAAGCGTATGTCATTGTTGATTATTTGCCCAAGAGGTATATGATATAGCTTATGATAGATTTATTGGCACAAAAAACAGAATACACAGTCAGCGAAATTTCTTTTGCGATTAAGCAGTTGGTAGAAACTTCGTTTGCTTCGGTGCGGGTAAAAGGCGAGATTTTCGGTGCCAAACGTGCTGATTCCGGACACTGGTATTTGTCGCTTAAAGACGAAAATTCGTTGCTGTCGGCGGTATGTTGGCGCGGTGTGGCAAATGCGCTTGCCGTCAAAATCGAAGACGGTATCGAAGTTGTGGCAACCGGCAAAATTACGACATTTAACGGTCGTTCATCGTATCAGCTTGTGATTGAAAAACTTGAAATTGCCGGACAAGGTGCGCTACTCAAGTTGTTGGAAGAACGCAAACAAAAGTTCTTAAAAGAGGGTTTGTTTGATGCGACGCATAAAAAGAAAATTCCGTATTTGCCGCAAACAATCGGCGTTGTCACCAGTCCGACCGGTGCGGTTATTCGCGATATTATCCATCGCATTCGCGACCGTTTCCCGTGTCGGATTTTGATATGGCCGACCGCGGTGCAAGGTGAAGGTGCAGCCGATAAAATTGCGGCGGCCATTAAGGGTTTTAATGCGCAGCCGGTGGGTTCTCCGTATCGGCCGGATGTTTTGATTGTGGCACGCGGTGGCGGCAGTTTGGAAGATTTGTGGCCGTTTAATGAAGAAGCGGTGGTGCGTGCGGTCTACGATTCGGATATTCCGCTGATTTCGGCGGTCGGACACGAAACCGATACGATGTTGATTGATTATGTGGCCGATGTGCGTGCCCCGACTCCGACCGGTGCGGCTGAATTTGCGGTGCCGGTAAAGGCGGAGATATATAACGGTTTGCTTACCACCGATTTGCGTTTAAAAAATGTGATGCAACGCCGTTTGAACGAGCTGAAGCAATATGTTGAGGCCTTGGGACGCGGGATTCCGTCGCTGTCACAAATTGTTTTGGAAAATCAGCAAAAAATCGATGACAGGAGCGAACGTTTGAAGTTGGCTTTTGAAAATTTGCTGAAAGATAAAAAAAATTCTTTAAAATTGACGAATTTGAAACCTTTTTACATTATAAAGTTAATTGAAACGAAGAATGAAAGTTTGAAAAACTTGGCATTACGCTTGGATTCTGTTTCGATTAACTCGGTGCTGAAACGTGGCTTTGCGTGGATATCGGATAGTGAATTTCGAACAATTTATGATACGATGAGCGCCAAAAAATCACAGAATTTGCATCTTCGTTTCGCGGACGGAATAATCAAGGCCCGAGTAACGGAGAAAAGTTATGCGGTTCAAGGCGATTTGTTTGATAATCTTTAGTTTGCTGACGGGAGCAGTTCATACTGCCGCCGCGCTTGAAATTTGCGGCGATTTGCGTCAAGGCGAGCTGATTTTGATAAAAGATATATCCGCCCGAAGAATCGTGCTTGAAAATAATCTCGGCAAAAAAAATTATCAACCGACAACCGACGGAATAGTGCTGGCGGCACTACACCGAGACGCACCGAAAGTGCTTAAATTCGACTCGGTGACAGGGACAAATGAAGTGACGCATTATGAAGTTGAAATTGCGCCGGTCGCTTGGGATATTCAGCGCATCAACGGCGTAGCGCAATCCAAAGTGACACCGGCCGCCGCCGCGGATTTGGCGGCAATCAAGCGTGAACAAAAAGATGTCGGGCATTCGGTTACACATTATGTTGCGGACGACTCGTGGCAAAAGGGCTTTGTTATGCCGATAGAGGGCAGAATAAGCGGACATTTCGGTAATCAGCGGATTTTTAACGGCACGCCGAAAAGTCCGCACACGGGAACCGATATTGCCGCGCCGGAAGGCACATCGGTTAAAGCTGCGAGCGACGGTAAAGTAATTTTGAGCGGCAAAGATTATTTTTATACCGGAAATATGGTGATTCTTGACCACGGCTATGGCTTACAGACAATTTACGCACACCTAAAAGAAGCCAGAGTGCAAGAAGGCGATACGGTTAAGCAAGGTGATGTTATCGGCTTGGTCGGGAAAACCGGACGTGCTACCGGCGCACATTTGCACTGGGGAGCTTCTTTGAATAATGTGCGTTTCAGACCGCATTCATTGTTGGATATAAACGCAAAAACTTGCCGCGAAATAACGGGAACATATATGGGGGATACAATCAAAAAATGACCGAAATGCAGATAATATTTCTATCGCTGTTACAAGGAATAACCGAATTTTTACCGGTCAGCTCGTCCGGTCATCTGATTCTATTTTCTAAATGGACTACATTTCCCGACCAAGGACAAGCAATGGATGTTGCGTTGCATATCGGTTCGCTTATTGCCGTTCTTATATATTTCGGGTCAACGCTATGGGAAATAGCGATAGGGTTGTTCAAGTGCAGATTTATGCCGAATTTCAAAAATGAAGGTTGCCAACTCTTTTATTTGTTATTGTGGGCAACATTGCCGATTATTGTAGCCGGTTCGATGCTAAAATATTATGGCACGGATTGGTTGCGTAGCACCAAACTTATCGGCTGGAATATCTTAATTTACGGCATATTGTTGTGGTTTATAGACAGTGTATCGATTACGGCACGCAAAATCAGAAATCTCGAATTTAAAGATGCATTTTTTATCGGGATGGCGCAATGCTTGGCGCTATTGCCGGGGATAAGTCGCTCGGGAATTACGATTACCATGTGTCGCTTTTTGGGAATGGAACGGCGTGAAGCTGCCAAATTTTCAATGTTATTATCCATACCGGCGATTTTGGCTGCCGGACTGTTGACCGGTTATTTGCTATGGCAGCAGGAAAATATGCAACAAATTACCGATGCTTTTAATATTATGGGATATTCATTTATTTTTTCATTAATGGCAATTTATATTTTGATGCAATGGCTGAAGAAATGGAGTTTTTTACCGTTTGCGATTTATCGTATATTGCTTGGGACGTTGCTTCTTTTAGACGCATACGGGATTTATGATATTCAAACGTTATGGTTGGGATAAGAGAAAATATTAAATGAAAGAACAACGAAGAGGTTGGCTATGAAAGAAAAAATAGGAATAATGAGCTTTGTTTTAGCCGGTTTATGTTTGACAAACGCATATGCGGGCAATGTGGGTGATGATATTTATGCCGCAGCGCTATCAGGCGACAAGATGACAATCGAATCTTATTTGAAAAGCGGTCATTCTGTTGATACTGCAGGTAGCGATGGGCAAACACCTTTGTGCAAAGCTTTTGTAAAAAAACGGTGGAATGCGTATAATTTGTTGGCGCGTTACGGGGCAAATACGCAGGCAAACTGTGCGACGACAAACAAATTGAATTATGATAAACGCACTTTGACAATACTTGGAACGGCGGCAATCGCGGGAGGGGTTGCAATTGCGGCCGTGAGTGGCGGTGGCGGCAACAGCGGCGGTAATGACAGCGGTAACAATGACGGCGGCAACAGCGGCGGTAACAATGACGGTGGCAACAGCGGCGGTAACAATGACGGTGGCAACAGCGGCGGTAACAATGACGGTGGCAACAGCGGCGGTAATGACAGTGGTAACAGCGGCGGTAATGACAGCGGTAACAGCGGCGGTAACAATGACGGTGGCAACAGCGGCGGTAACAATGACGGCGGCAACAGCGGCGGTAATGACAGCGGTAACAGCGGCGGTAATGACAGCGGCAACAGCGGCGGTAATGACAGCGGTAACGATGACAGCGGTAACAGCGGCGGTAACAATGACAGCGGTAACAGCGGTGGTAATGACAGCGGTAACAGCGGCGGT
>CAMAJR010000062.1 GCA_945835885.1 uncultured Alphaproteobacteria bacterium | reverse complement strand
ATGACTCCAAATATTTTGATTAGTGAAATACATTTGTGCATTTTCCAAATAAATCCGCATAAAATCATCTTGTATTTCAACATTTACGGCCGAAGCTTTGAAAGTTTCTTTCATATCCAAAATCCGTTCAAAAAACAGCGTCGGCAACAAATCTTTGGCAAACATTTCCTCATCAGTAAAAATATGGAAAAAATTTGCCATCGGAATAAGGATTCGGTCCGTAACGTTAAGCAAATCCGGATATTTATTTTTGCGTCTAAATCCTCTTTTATCAAATAGTAACAGCGTATTGTTAACCTTATGGTTGAACTTCGCATAAACCATCACACCTTTGGATACGGTGCGCTTAAACTTTCTGTTTCTGATTTTGACGGTTTTATGATAAATCATATCGCGAATTTCGATATCAACACCATCATAATTTCCGCAAACATTATGCAACGCCGCAATTGTGTCGTGCTCCGGCACAATCAGTGTTTGTTCGATTTCCATAGGTTTATTTTGCTGATGTTCCCATTGACCGTAAAACTTTAGAAAAACGCCGAACATATCATCTTTCGGTGCTTTATAATAACATATTAACGGCCACAAAATAACCGCCAATCCGATGGTCGTAACCAAAATCAGCTGACTGACGCTAATCGGATATCCATACATTAAAACCCGAAACAGAACAATCAGCAAATTAACGCCGAGCAAAAAGCACACCGACCAAAGATATCCCCAAAATCGACTGCGAAAAAAACGCTTTAATCGATTTTCTTCGTCAACCAACGGAACAATATTTTTATCGTAATACTCTTCAAATAAATCTTCAGTAGAATTTTCTTCAACTTTGGTAATAAATTCTATTTTATTTTTTTCCACCCCGTTATCCTCTATTTAAAATAGTCCTTACTGTTAATCGGCGCCTTTTCGGCCTCTGTTGCTTGAAAAAACGGAAAATCATTATAAGTAATACTCAACATACGCGCCACCAAGCTACTCGGAAAAATCTCAACCTTATTTTTCAGCTCGTTGACATTAGCGTTATAAAACCGACGTGCGGCCGCAATATGCTCTTCGACTTCGTTCATACTTTCCATTGCCGTAATCATCGTTTGATTTGACTTCAAATCCGGATAATTTTCGAGAGAAATCTTAAAATCATGCAATTTTTGATTCAGCATATTTTCCAATTCCATTTTTTCTTTCGGCGAACCGACAAAGGTATTTTGCATAGCGCGTGTGCGTAAATCGGCCAATTCGGTCATCAAAGTTTTTTCGTGTTCCATAAACTTGGCCGCCATATTCAGCAAATTTGGGATAAGGTCGTATCTTTTTTTGAGTTGCACATCCACATCAGCCATTGACTCATGCACCTTGTTACGCGTTTTAATCAAGCTTGCATACAGTGCATAAAACACCACAACCACGACCAGAAGTATAATCCATCCGATATTCATTTTACTCTCCTTATTAAAAAAAATTTTTTTCATTATAAACAGAGAAATATAAAAAATCAACAATTCTGCAAAAGAAAGATTTGCATTTAGTGCAAAACTATGTTATAATTAGACAAACGATGGAGAAAAAAATGACGACAAAGCGCGCAAATTTTTTACTGAACAGCATTAACGGTCGGATTGATGAGATGGATACCGACAAGCAAAAGCGTCTGGAAGAAAAAGAGCGCAAACAACAGCAACGTGTGCAAGAAGAACGCGTTAAAAGCAGGTTAGAACGTGATGAACAACTTTTATTGCGTATGGCCGATAAAAACAAAACCCGCGAAGAGCGTCAAGATAAAGATAAATTACACCAAAGAAAATACACGCCGTTGCAACGTCAAATGGTTCACGGACGCGGTCGGCAAAACGAACGTTCTTACTCGTAATTTTTTTCACAAAATATTTGACATATTGATTTTTTTGTATATAGTTCCACATTAATAAGTTTTTTTAACATATTTATAATCCGACAAACATTTTGTCTTTATGCGGTTTGACGGAAAAGTCATAAATTTGCATACAACGGTTTTAAATTTGCCTGCCGATAGCGGCAGATAATTATTGTCCACACTGTTCAATATTTGTCGGATTATAAGCACTAAAAAAGGAAAAAAGATGGCATATATTTCGGGGGCAAAATTAAAAGGAGATATTTACACATATCGTCGTTTAAAGGCAAAAAACATAACCATTAAACGCAATTTTCAAACAGAAAAAATTATTCAAAGAGCAGAAAATATCTTGCAACAATATTATGAAAATAAAATCAATATTCATGTATCAGACCAAAAAATTATGGCGCAATACATTGATACTTTCGGTTTTGCATCGCGAAACGGTTTATTGAATAAATTACAAAAAGAAAGCGCATTCAATGTGCGTCAATATTTAAGCGATTCAAAATTAAAATGGTGGCAAAAAGCTTTTAACATTAAGCCGAAACAAACCGGCTATTTATCCGCCGGACAATTACAAAAACGCATAAACAGCTATAAAAAGCTCGGCAAAATTTTATCGCGCGGTTTTTATCACAGCGAAAGTCAATACTACAAACAAATCAGAATGGAAGAAGAGGCCGTTGCCTATGCCGCCAGATTCCTTAAAGGAGAAATTAAGGTTACACGGGACGATGCCTCTGTTTTGCAAAAATATTGGCAAATTGTCGGCAATGTCTCAACAGAAATCGCTACACAAAAAGCTCTGCAACAGCTTCAAGCTATGCCGGCAGAAAGTTTTGCCAAACCGGTTAAGACCAATCGTCTGACCGCGTGGTTTAAGAATATCAAACAAAGATTTACACCATCATCGGCAAAAAAAATTTCCCTTTCCCCTGTTCCGACTTTTCACCGCAGTTTCGGCATCAAAGCCAAAGTTACCGGACTTGCCGCATTGATGACTGTTGTCGGTTTATTTGGTCTTAAATCCGATAAAAGTGCTTCCGGCACGATTATCAACAAAACCGAGCAAAAAGCTCAGCCGAAAAAGACTGATACAGATGCAAACACAATTGTTTTACAGCCGGTTGAACAAAAACTTACGGCCGAACAAAAAATTTGGCAAAACTTCTATAATACCAAAAACACGATGCTTGCCGATATGCTGAAACTTGATGCTGCGGCATTAAACAACACCGTAAAAGCGCAAGCCCGAAAAGGTATTTTCAGGATTGCGGAAAACGGCAGTAGCGAGCAACTTGTTTATACGCACCTGATTTATAAGGCCTACGGTTTGCACTCGCCATTAGAGGATGCTTTAAATGCAACACACAAAATATCGGCGGCCCAACAAGAATCTCTTGACCAAGCCGTAAAGACTGCCGGTCAAAACGGTTTAGGAGTCAAGAAAATCGCTCTGCAACAAGCAAGAAAACACGGCAAAAAACTCAGCCGCCGCAGTGCGTTTGACACTGCTTCCGAAGCATTACAAACAACCTATCTTGCGAATTTAAGACAAGTCAGAGAACTTAATCATCGTTAAAAAATTGATTCGTCATATAAAAAAAGCCCTGAATTAAGCCGTTCACTATAAGTTGAACTCTTCAATTCGGGGCTTTTTTATGAGTTTTAATTTTTTAAAGTTTGCGAATAAACCCGTTTAAAAGACGAATACCGAATCCGCTGGCACCTTTCGGATACAGAACATTGTTGCCGTCACTTAAATCCATACCGGCAATATCGAGATGAATCCAAGAAATTCCTTTTTCTATAAATCTGCGCAAAAAGCAGGCTGCCGTAGCCGAGCCGGCCTCACGACCGCCGGCATTTTTCATATCGGCAATCGGCGAATCCATCATTTTATCGAACTCCTTGTCCATCGGCATATACCAAGTGCGCTCACCGCATTGTTCGCCGGCCATCCCTAACATAGTGGCAATTTTCACATTATTTGTGAATAAGCCGGCAAACGTGTGTCCGAGTGCCACAATAATCGCGCCCGTCAACGTTGCCATATCAATTACGATTTTCGGCTTATAAGTCCGTTGAATATAAGTCAGACAATCAGCCAAAACCAAACGCCCTTCCGCGTCTGTATTCACAACCTCTACCGTTTGCCCTGACATTGATTTCACCACATCTCCAGGCCGATAAGCCGTTCCTGAAGGCATATTTTCCACCAATCCGACAACGGCAACCACATTTTTTTCAACTTTTTGCAGAGCCAAAGACTTCATTGTTGCCGCCATAGCAGCCGCACCGGCCATATCTTGTTTCATATCTCCCATATTTGCCGCCGGTTTAATTGAAATGCCGCCGCTGTCAAAAGTGACGCCTTTTCCGACCAGACCGACCTTAAAGTCTTCTTCTTTCGGATTACCGCGCCATTTAATCACGGCAATTCTCGGACGATTGTTTGAGCCCTGTGCCACAGCCAACGCTAAATTAAAGCCGAGTTCTTTCATTTTTTCTTCTTCCAAAATTTCGACTTCAAGTCCCAAATACTCCAAGCGTTTGATATCTGCCGCCATAATCTCCGGCGTCATTTCATTTGCCGGTTCGTTAATCAAATCACGCGCATAGCGCACGGCATTAGCCAATCCTGCCGTAGGTTTATAACCGTCAAAATTTTTTAATCCGCTGTTGGTGAACATAATTTTTTCGAGTTTCGGATAAAAAGATGCCGGTTTTTTGGTAAAATATTTATCAAAGCGATACGATGCCATTTCAACACCTAACGCAAAATCGTATAAATTCTCCGGTTCGGCATCTAAAAGCGCGATTTTAATCGCACGGAATTTTTTGATTTTATGCCACAACGAACCGCCGAATTTTTGCCATTCTACCGCATTTTTTAATTGTGTGATAACCACAAAAACTGAATATTCTCCTATATTATATTCTAAAATTTTATCATCTGCTGTTTGCTTTTTGATTGCGCTGCTTAAAACCTCGTCTGCTTTACCCAACACTTTAAGAACATCGGTGTTTTTTGCAGCGACAATAACTTTATGCCCTTTGGCGGCAATATTTCGACCTATTGTAAATTCCATTATAATGCTCCTTGTAAAAAAAAATAATGTCTTTAACAATAATCACTTAATTTTATTAAAAAAGTGTAGACTTTTGAATATTTTTTTGATATTGTTTAGACAAAAGATATCGACGAGGAAAAAATGAGTAAAAATAAATCATTGTATGCGGCTAAACACTCCGATTTTAAATCTAAAGACATTATCGCGTCTGAGGCATTTATTGCGCAAAACAAAGATTTATTTGAAGTTATGAAAAATCCGCATGAGTTTGAAAAAAATTTTCTACAACTTAAATATCCGCGTCAAATTGCTCTGCTTGAATTGTTTGATAAAATAACCAACGGCAAGCTTGTTATTTCTCCGCGACAAATTAAGCAAACTTTACTTGATTTGACTTATAAAGAATTAGAAAAAATCCATTGGCTGACCAATTCATGCTATGAAGAAGGTAATGCCTATTTTCCAATAGCTGATGATGAGAAAAAATTAGTCCGAATGGAATGCTACGGCACGATTAACGCACGCCGCAAACATGAATTGAGTCCTTATTATAAATTTTTTCGCAAAAAAGAAAATCTCGGCACATTTCGTCTGAAAGATTATGATTTATCCGATTCGCCGATGTGGCGCGTTTTTAACCAATTTGAAAGCTTTCGCTCAATTGCACTGCGTGTGCGCCGTCATCTCTATAAAAAAGGCATAAATCCCGATGCGTTGAAAATTATGTCGGTTAATGATTTCTGTGATGTTATTCACGAAATCTACGCCAAAAATAAAGATTCAATGAAAGCGCGTTTTTTAGAAACCGGCTATAAAAATAAATTTGTTATGAATTTTATGCGGCATTGCGGTAAAGATTTTGAAAAGCACTTGCTTAACCGCGGACTTGATGAACGTAAAGCAAAATCTTTATGTCGTATGATGCGCCAATACGGTTTGTGCGATATTGACCGTGTTATCATAACGGAAATCAATTACACTCAAAAAGTTTTAGACGACTTAAAGGCGCACCACTATGATGTTTCGAAATTTAAAGTCGGCGACCCGATTCCCGAAAAAATAATAGATGAAGTGTTTACCCACAATCAAGAACACTTGTTGCTCGCATACGATGAAAACGGCCATACGTTAAATAAAGACGATATGCCGCGCTTTGAAGTTCATCATAAAAACGCCGTCAAATTTGCTCATAGCGGTGATTATTTGGCAAAAGTCAATTATAACAGTAATTTAATGTTGGTTGAAAAAGAAATGCATCGCGCCTACTATCATATTTTTGATTACACCGTTCAAGTCAACTATAATAACGAACGTTTCTTTTCTCGCTTAAATACCCCTGTTGCGGAAATGTGTATGATTAACGGCTTTAACCCTAACACCGATATCTTTTTCTATGATTTGGAAAACAATGCTTTCGCGCAAAGACGTGCGCGCACCGATAGCCAAAACGTTGTCAATTATTACGAAATGCAGTTTGAGCGTTTGAACAATATTCCGGAAATTGCTTCTAAATACAATATCGGATACTCCAAAATAGATTTGAATAACGAATACAAGAGCTTACAAGAACTGACAAAGTTTAAAGTTAA
>CAMAJR010000061.1 GCA_945835885.1 uncultured Alphaproteobacteria bacterium | reverse complement strand
CCGGATGCTCTCTGATGACTTCTTCCAAAATATCCCAAACTTCCGGACGTTCTTTAGCCACTAACTTCTTAGCTGCCTGAACAGAAGTTGCCATACCGTAAAGAATCATTTTGGCATAAACAAACGGTTTAAACAATTCAAGTGCCATTTTTTTCGGCAAACCGCATTGATGCATTTTAAGTTCCGGACCGACGGTAATAACCGAACGACCGGAGTAGTCAACACGCTTACCCAAAAGGTTTTGACGGAAACGACCTTGCTTACCTTTAAGCATATCTGCCAAAGATTTCAGCGGACGTTTGTTGGTACCGGTAATTGCACGACCGCGACGACCATTATCAAACAAAGCATCAACAGATTCTTGTAACATACGCTTTTCGTTGCGGACAATAATATCCGGCGCATGCAATTCAATCAGTCTCTTCAAGCGGTTGTTACGGTTAATCACGCGACGATACAAATCATTCAAATCAGAAGTGGCGAACCGACCGCCTTCCAACGGAACGAGCGGACGCAAATCAGGCGGAATAACCGGTAAAACTGTCAGAATCATCCATTCCGGTTTTGCATTTGAATTTATGAAAGATTCAACTAATTTCAAACGTTTCACCAATTTTTTGCGTTTAGACTCTGAATTGGTTTCTTTTAATTCATCGCGCATAGAATCACGTTCGGCTTCCAAATCAATATTTGCGAGAATTTCACGCAACGCTTCGGCACCGATACCGGCTCTGAAAGCATCTTCGCCGTATTTATCGATGGCATCTTGATATTCATCTTCCGTCAGCAATTGATTGATTTGCAAATCGGTCAAACCCGGTTCGATAACGATATAACTTTCAAAATAAAGCACACGCTCAAGTGACTTTTCCGGAATATCGGTTAATGTGGCAATACGCGACGGTAACGATTTCAAAAACCAAATATGCGCCACCGGTGCAGCCAATTCAATATGTCCCATTCTTTCGCGACGAACTTTGGAAAGTGTAACTTCAACGCCGCACTTTTCGCAGACCAAACCGCGATTTTTCATACGTTTATATTTACCGCACAAGCATTCATAATCTTTTACCGGACCGAAAATGCGTGCGCAGAACAAACCGTCTTTTTCCGGCTTGAAAGTGCGATAGTTAATGGTTTCCGGCTTTTTAACTTCACCGTATGACCACGAACGAATCTGCTCAGGAGAAGCAATCGAAATTTTGATTGAATCAAAACTGTCGGCCGCTAACTGTTGCGGATTTAATACATTTATTAACTCATTACTCATTCTTTATAACTCCTCGAATTAAGCTTCTTCGTTTAACATTTCAACATTCAAGCACAAGGATTGAATTTCTTTAACCAACACGTTGAAGGATTCCGGAATACCTGTGTTAAAGGTATCTTCACCGCGAACAATAGCGTCATAGACTTTTGTTCGACCTTCGACGTCATCGGATTTAATGGTAAGCATTTCTTGCAACGTATATGCCGCACCGTAAGCTTGCAGTGCCCACACTTCCATTTCACCGAAACGTTGACCGCCGAATTGCGCCTTACCGCCGAGCGGTTGTTGTGTAACCAATCCGTAAGGACCGACGGAACGTGCGTGCATTTTTTCATCGACAATGTGGTGCAATTTAATCATATACATCACGCCAACCGTCACTTTGCGGTCAAATTTTTCACCGGTTCTGCCGTCATACAAATCAATTTGACCGGATGTCGGCAAGTTTGCCATTGAAAGCATTTTATTGATATCATCACCCGAAGCACCGTCGAATACAGGCGTTGCCATCGGAACACCGTTTTTCAGATTAGAAATCATTTCCAATTTTTCATCTTCGGTCAAGGTTGCAACATCTTTCTTATATTGCTTTTCGCCATAAATTTCTTTCAGACGTTTGTTTAATTCTTCAACCGTTTTTTCGCCGCGTTTATACTGTTCGCACATTTCATTAAGTTGCGCGCCTAATTCTTTAGCCGCCCATCCCAAGTGTGTTTCGAGAATTTGACCGACGTTCATACGGCTTGGCACGCCGAGCGGATTCAGCACCACGTCAACCGGCGTTCCGTCTTCAGTATAAGGCATATCGGCCAATGGCAAAACGCGCGAAACCGTACCTTTGTTACCGTGACGACCGGCCATTTTATCACCGGTTTGCATTTTTCTTTTAGTTGCAATAAACACTTGAACCTGTTTCAAAACGCCCGGCAACAATTCATCACCGCGTTGAACTTTTTCAACCTTATCTTCATAGCGTTCATAAATATCGGTCAAACGTGCCGAAAAAGATGCCGAAAGATTTTCAAGTTCGGTCTGAATGTTTTCATCTTTAACCGCTACTGCAATTGAAACCTCAACTTTTGTCTTGTTTTTACTTGAAGTTTTATCTGTTTTAAGCTCGATTTTACGCAATATTGCCGGTTGAACCGATTCTAATATTTCTGCCGTCAGCTTTGTTTTTTTGCCGATTTCCTTCGGTGCATCTATCGTTGTTTGTCCTAACAGCAGTTGTTTCAAACGCAAGTCGAAACTGTTACGGATAATGGCAAACTCATCATCACGGTCTTTTGCCAAAGATGAAATTTCTTCTTGTTCGATAGCTAATGCACGTTGGTCTTTTTCAACCCCGCGACGCGAGAAAACACGAACATCAACCACAATACCGTCAACACCCGGCTGTGCTTTCAATGAAGTATCACGAACATCGCTTGCCTTTTCACCGAAAATCGCGCGCAAAAGTTTTTCTTCCGGTGTTTGCGGTGTTTCACCTTTCGGCGTAACTTTACCGACTAAAATATCACCGGCTTTAACGTGTGCACCAACATAAACAATACCGGCTTCATCAAGATTGCGCAAAGCATCTTCACCGGCATTCGGAATATCACGCGTAATTTCTTCTTGACCGAGTTTGGTATCGCGTGCCATAGTTTCAAATTTTTCAATATGCAACGAAGTCAAAACATCATCACGAGAAATACGTTCCGAAAGCAAAATAGCATCTTCGTAGTTTAAACCGTTCCACGGCATAAATGCCACCAACAGGTTTTTACCTAAAGCCAACTCGCCCATATTGGTGCAAGGACCGTCTGCGATAATATCGCCTTTTTTAATATGATCACCGACTTTAACGAGCGGAACTTGGTTAATACAGGTATTTTGGTTAGAACGGCGGAATTTCGATAACTTATAAATTTCAACACCGACACCGCGAACATCATCACCTTCCGCACGAATAACGATACGATTTGCGTCAACCGCATCAACCACACCGTCATATTTGGCAACCAATGTTGCTCCGGAATCTTTGGCTACCGTTGCTTCAATACCGGTTCCGACCAGCGGAGCTTCCGAACGAAGCAAAGGCACACCTTGACGTTGCATGTTTGAACCCATCAACGCGCGGTTTGCGTCATCGTTTTCCAAGAACGGAATCAATGATGCAGCAACCGACACCAACTGTTTTGGTGAAACGTCGATGTAATCGATTTCTTCCGGTTTATGAAATTCAACTTCGCCGGCGCAACGACAAGTAATTAAATCATTTTCAAAATGACCGTCTTCTTTTACTTTTGCATTTGCTTCGGCTATAACAACCTTACCTTCGTCATCTGCGGACAAATAAATCACATCATCGGTCACAACACCATTCACAACTTTGCGATACGGGCATTCGATAAAGCCGTATTTATTGACACGCGCATAAGTCGAAAGAGAGTTAATCAAACCGATGTTCGGACCTTCCGGAGATTCAATCGGGCAAATACGGCCGTAATGCGTCGGATGCACGTCGCGGACTTCAAATCCGGCTCTGTCACGGCTTAAACCGCCCGGACCCAATGCGGACAAACGACGCTTATGCGTAATTTCTGATAACGGGTTATTCTGGTCCATAAATTGTGATAATTGGGACGAACCGAAAAATTCGCGAATAACCGACGCAATCGGTTTAGCATTAATTAAGTCTTGCGGCTTGTCTTTAGTCAAAATTTCCGTTGCCATTTTTTCTTTGATGGCACGTTCCATTCTGAGCAAACCCATACGATACTGGTTTTCCATCAATTCACCAACCGTGCGCACACGACGATTGCCGAGGTGGTCAATATCATCGGCTTTACCGTCACCGTCACGAATTTTAATCAATTTTTTGACAATTTGCAAAATATCTTCTTTACGCAAAACACGAACGGTATCCGGTGCTTCATCAAGAGAAATATTCAATGATGCGTTCATCTTGACGCGGCCGACCGCAGACAAGTCATAACGTTCCGAATCAAAAAATTGTTGTTTGAATGAAGTATCGGCCGCTTCCAACGTTGCCGGTTCACCCGGACGCATCACGCGATATATATCAAACAATGCCTCCTGACGATTTGAGTTTTTATCGGCAGCCAAAGTGTTGCGAATATACGGACCGACATTCAGGCCGTCAATATACAAAGTATCAATCGACTTAATTTTATTTTCGGCAAGTTTATCCAACAATTCTTCATTGATTTCATCGCCGGCTTCGGCTAAAATCTCGCCTGTTTTGGCAACAGTAATATTCTTAGCCAAAAATTTACCATACATTTGTTCTTTGGTTACTTTGAAGTATTCCAAACCTTCATCGGCTAATTTCTGAGCGCTTCTCGGCGTCAATTTTTTACCGGCATCCAAAACCATTTCGCCGGTTGCGGCATTTACCAACGGAAAATCAAACTTAACACCCTTCATACGGCTCGGTTCAAACTTCATTTTCCAATCTTTTTTATCAGCCAAATAAGTTTCTGTTTCGTAGAAGTAATTTAAAATTTCTTCTTTATCCATACCCTGAATTTCTTCCAAAGGCATTTCTTTGCCTTCTTTGGCAAGCTGAGCCATTTTAGCTTCGGTATCCTTAGAATATAAAGAATAGAATATAGATGTTACCGGCAATTTACGGCGACGGTCAATACGCGCATACAACATATCTTTGGCATCAAATTCAAAATCAAGCCAAGAACCGCGATACGGAATAATACGCGCTGAAAACAACTTTTTACCCGACGACATTGTTTTACCGTCATCGCTATCAAAAAATACGCCCGGAGAACGGTGCATTTGCGAAACAACAACGCGCTCGGTGCCGTTAAAAATAAACGTTCCTCTATCCGTCATCAACGGAATATCGCCCATATAAACTTCTTGCTCTTTAACGTCGTGAACAGATTTAGCGCCGGTCGTTTCATCGGTATCCCATACCACCAAACGCAAAGTCGCCTTAATCGGCGCTTGATATGTCATATCACGGCGTAAGCATTCTTCTTCATCATATTTCGGCTTATCCAAAACATAGCTGACAAAATCCAATTCACCGTTACCTGCAAAATCTCTGACCGGAAAAATAGATTTGAAAACTTTTTCCAAAGCAAATTCGCACGGCTGTGTTTTTTGGTCGTCATAATAACCGTCTTTAAAGCCCTTATATGAAACAGTTTGAATATCAATTAAATTCGGCATATCCATTACGGCATCGATTCGGCCGAAATTTTTTCTTACACGCTTTTTGCCCGTATAAGATTCACTCATGTGTTACATCCTTCTAAAATATTGATTCTGCGACAATTCTTTTGAATAAACATCAATCCCGTCAACAGAAGGTTAAAACTGTTAAATTTTTAAAAGAACAAGACCAAACCCCTGATAAATACTATCTCCTCGGCCTTATTCGCCAAATAATAATCGTATGCTGAAAACAGCACCGATTCGAACTGGCGAAAGTATAATCTTATTTATTTTGTTTTGCAAGTATTTTATAAAATAATCTTGTTTTTTTACACTGCTTGACGCAAATTTATGTCATCAAATAAAATCTGCGCAACCCGATGTGCTTTTTCATCCGAACGACTGACCTGAAATTCGCGCTTATAACCGTGGGTTAATGCGGTTTCGATTTCCGGATGACGTTGCAGATAATCGGTTAATTTTGCCCCCATAAGCTCATCTTGCGACACGATTTCCACATTCGGCAATTCTTGCCGGAAATAGTCCTTAACCAACGGATAATGGGTGCAACCCAAAATCAAACTCTGACAATCTCTAAAGTTTGCCGCGTAAAAATGAACAATTTTTTCAGCTTTCGCAAAATCATTTGCTTCAATCGCCGGCACCAATTCCGGCGCGGCAACTTCGGTTACCAGGCAATTCGGATTAAGTTTCTGTAATTCGGTGGTATAAATCTGCGAACGCACGGTTGCATTTGTGGCAATAACCCCTACGCGCGTTTTGTTTTGCTCGGTTGCGACTTCTACCGTCGGAATCACAACGCCGAGCACCTTAATATCGGGCGCATACACCGGAATAAAACGTTGCTGAATGTAGCGCAGTGTAATTGCCGTTGCTGTGTTGCAGGCAATAATAATCAGCTTGCAGTCGTTTGCAATCAAATATTTCATCGCCTGAAGCGTATAATTCAAAATCGTGCCGGAAGTTTTGTCGCCATAAGGCAAATGCGCCGAATCCCCGTAATACAGATAGTCGTATTGCGGCAACGCCTCAATCAGTGCTTTTGTAATTACCAATCCGCCCAAACCGGAATCAAAAACCCCTATTTTCATCTATTTACGCCCGAAAACTTGTCGGCGCATTTGCTCGCCCGAAAGCCCGATTTGCTGCAGATAGCTGTCGATATTGCCGTATTTTTGCTTAAATCCCGCCAAAAATTCGCGCATATAACGCGGACGCGGCGTGAAAATATCTATATCAATGTTATAAACAACGGAATATTCTTGTAATTTTTCGGCCAAATATACCCCCGAAAGCGTGTAATCGTCCACAATATCATCTTCGGAAGCGCCCAAAGTCAGCATAATCAGCGCCGTCACCACGCCGGTGCGGTCTTTGCCGGCAAAGCAATAATATACGGCACCGCCGTCGGCATTGAAAATGGTCGTCAGAATCTCTTTGATGGTTTCGGTTTCGTCGGCAATTTGTAAATAAGTTTGTGGAATTTCATCGGTTGAAGCCGGAATTTCCGCCCCGTGAACAAACGGATAATGAAAGACCTTGAAGTCAACGTGTTTCTCAAATACGGCAATATCCTCGACACATTCTTCAAGCGTGCGCAAATCAACCGCCGTCTTAATACCGAGCCGGCGTAAATATTGCAAATCTTCGTCGGCTAATTCCGGCAACCAGTTGCTACGGATAAAACGTCCTTCCGGAATAGCACCGTGCGGTGTTGCATAACCGCCGATGTCACGCATATTCGGCACCCTGTCTTCAAATAATCTTTTCATCTTTTTTCCTTCGGGCTTCACTATAAACAATATTGCAATAAATGCAACAATTTAAATGAAATTACCCTATTCTCAACGACAGAAACAAAACCTCTATATCCCTCGCAACAAGAAAAATGTTGCTAAAATGACAAAGCGTCATTCTGAGGAGCGTAGCGACGTGACGATCTTCGCACGTCAGTGCGACTACAACATACTTTATCGGACTAAGCGTCCGAGG
>CAMAJR010000060.1 GCA_945835885.1 uncultured Alphaproteobacteria bacterium | reverse complement strand
GCTTATCCGCCCCTTATCCGGCTGACAAGGGTTCGTAAAATAGTTAAAGTATAGCATTAGTTTTCTTTCAAAAAAGGTTCCTCTTTTATTGAGGAACCTTTTAATTTAATATTTAAATTTATTCTAAAAAAGAAACTCCAGTATTAAATTCATCATTTTGTTTTTTTAGAGAATCAACATTAACTTTTAATTGTTCGGGAAACTCCCTAAATTCTTTCTTCATCCTTTGAATACCGGCACCACATAAGTAAGCTGGTGTATTTTTACCTTTTATCCCTAATGATGGAATTTTTTCATTAAACATTGGTTCTTTCACTGTGCGCCCAAAAAGCTGTTGTATAACCTTATTAGTTAATTGAATAAAGTAAGGTATTCTTACCACTTTATATCCAAGATTGGTATAAAATTTTGTTTTTTCTTCATCTTTCAAAATATTTTGTGGATCCTTATAATGAGGAAGCCCATCAAATTCAATAATCAATTTTATCTTTTCACTTCGATAATCCGGACGGAATCTTCTTCCACTACCTGGAATTACTTGATTATGAACCCAATCATGCACTTCAGGAAAAATAACGGTTAAATATTCTTCCAATCCAGTTCTATGTAGTCCTGTATCCTTGTCTATTCCTGATTTTAATGCTTCTTCTTTTGTTTCTCTAATAAATCCCCATTTTTCATTCATTATTATATCCTCCAATGGTCGAAAAATAATATTTAATTACACTAATTGTCAATATATTTTCTCTTTTACTCGGTAATAGGAATGTAAAAACCAACCGCACAAATTAAGTGCCGGCACATCTTGAAACACCACGCCAATTTCACGCACGCAATGTAAAACTCCACCGCCGTCAACATCAAGCCATAAACCGGCATGAACCGGATTTTTTGCTTGCCGCATCAAGACAACATCGCCGTCACGCGGCTTCTCAACTTCGAAAAACGCCTGAAAAGCCAAGTCGTTTTTGAAAGCGTGAAGAACATCACGCAAATTGTCCGGATTGATATTGACAGGCGGCACGGCGTGTCCGTATTCGTGTTTAAGGACATAACGCGCAAGGCCCCAACAGTCGAAACTGTCGGGGCCTTGCGCACCTGCCACCCACGGCAAGCCGATATATTTATTTGCAAAATGAGTCATTTATTTTTTACTAAAAACCATCTTTAAATTAAAAAATACTTTTGATGATATATATTAAGGCACTTATAACAGTTGATATTGCTATAGTTCCCCCAATCACAGGATTACTATTAAAAAATTTGAAAATACTAATAATAGTACCACCGTTTTGTTGCCAGTATGAAGTATTAGTTTTTAAATTTCTATTTTGTATCCGCCCAATTATGTTAGCAAACGCGTCTACTTTTCTTGAGGTAGAGCGGTGTAGTGCTATATAATTTTTATTTTTAAAAGCTTCAGCTTCTTGCTCTCCTGATAGAAAATCTGCATGTGTGATATGATTTAATTCTATCAATTTTTGCAATCGAGGATGTTGTATATAACCTACTCCATAGATATCAACTAATAATCTTGCCAAATCAATTTTTTTATCATCAAGAATTTTGACTGGATTGCCTCCTAATATCTGAAAACGTAATTCAATAGCTCCAAAACCATAATTTTCATCTCTCATATTCCAATGCACAAAAGTTTTACCTTCATTCTGTTTGACATACTCATAAAATTTGTTAAGCATAGATTTTTCCAGATTAACATATTGTTGTTCCATATCCGCTATATTAATATGTGCTAATTCTGCTTCTTTGTGGATAGAAAAGCAACGTGTCTGGCCATCATTTAAATTTCTAATAGCTATTGATGTAATTTTAGGTGATGATCCATCAGGTCTATCATAAAAGCTTTCACAAGAATAATGAATCAATAAAACATTTTTAGCATCATCCATAAGTTCTTCAATTTTAGCAAGGGCAATTTGTTTACGCTTTTGATTAATCTTCATATATAATTTCTCCAAATTAAATTTTAGAGAAACTTATATCAAAAGATCATACTATAAGCAAGATTTATCTGCTTAATCCAGGATATTTTTTAACGGTATAGTTTTCGGACGGAAAGGATTTATTGCCGATGTCCATCATTCTGGCGGTTGCCGTGATTTTAAGCACATCAACTTGAATATCGGTAATAACCAAAGTTATCGGCGGATCCATCTGCGGACAGCTTTTGTCGCTCGATAAATACGGCCGATACGTCATCTCAATCATATCTTGCGTTTCGATAGCGTTATCCAAGTATTGAATAAGCTCGGTTGAAACATTGTCAAGTGAGAGCGTGATTTCCGGCACCGGAACGGTCTCCACCGGCGGAAGCTGTAAATCAAACGCCATCGCCACAAATTCCACCGTTTTATTAGCATCAAGTGGTGCGGTGCTTTCCAGTTTGCACTTATGGTTGATATTATCACGCACCACCCGAATAGCTGTCTTTTTGCCGCTTGCATCCACAAACGACGGATGACGCAATTCAAGCGTGTGCAAAATCGTAACATCACTCGGCGCGGAGGCATACGCTTCTTTTAGTGCTTCGGTTAAGGTTGCATCGGTCATTGTTCTTCCTCTTGCGGTTCAGGTATCGGAAATTCAACCCATTCAACCTCTATGTGATGTTCGCTCTCGTTAAAAGACTGAGCACAATAGTTCTTACCGTCTTGCGGCGGTTCATTTATTGTTTTGTAACCTTGTGCAAAAGCCTCTTCTTCGCTAATATTGCCTAATTCGTAATTATTAAGTATAAAACCGTCTATAAGTTTGTGATAAACTGTCATCATTGATCTCCAACATTACTAATCATTTCTAAAAGTTGCCATTTTGTCGGTGTTTGTTTTTTCAAATCATCAGGGGATTGAGTAAAAACAGAATCTCGAGATTGGTCTCGTGTATAGGTTTTGCCACCACTTGTGATGCTTGTAGATGTTGTTGCTGTAATTGTTTCCGGTTCTTGTAATGTTACTTTCTTAAATGAGCTATAGTTTGTTGCCGGATTTCCTACCGTATAAACAGTAGATCTTTGTTCCGAGCCTGCTCCTGAAAATAAAATATTTCCTGACAATGTTGGAAATATACCATCAATCACTAATGCCTTGGATGTTACTAAGTGAACACCATCTGCTTTGAGATAATATGGATAACCAAGTCCTAAAACATTTGTATCAATCAATGTAGCTGAATACTCGGTTTTATACAGACTACCGTCTGCAAGCAAACAATAAATATCATGCGCAAAAACAATATCGCTATTAAACGTAAATGTTTTATACGGGCCGGTATCAGTTCCGTTTTTGATGTAAGTAATTCGATAAACATCGCACTGATTTCCTTTTATACCAAGAATGTTATAGCTATTTGCTGAATAAAAGTTATAATCATTGCGGGTTGTCATCTGAATAAGTTGGTCGATTATCATTGTTCCATTAGAGCCTTTACTGGTAGCATAATATACATATCCGTCACGTACGGCATAACAATAACCACTTGCGGAATAGACTATCTTTGTCCATACACCGCCAGTATCGATAATTCCCCATGCTATTGCCGCATTTGTATTTGATTGTGTACCAAACGCTCCCAATGCTCCATTTTTAATACCAAAGCCAGAACCAATCTCTGTCCACGTTCCGCTGGAATCAATCCATTTTGCATAGTTTAAGCTACCGACATAGTAAATACCTCCGTTTTTTATAGCCACATTTGAAGATGCCGCTGTATAATTTGTATCAGTTCCAAATTGAGTTAATGCTCCGGAATAAGTGTTCAAGGAATAAAGTTTCCCATCGATAACTGGATTATATCCACCTGCTTTGTAAAAACTATTACAAGTAATCGGACCCGCTAACTTGTAGCCACTATTAGAATAGACAATTTGAACTTGGCCATTTGAAAGAATTTGCGACCAAGTCCAAGCATAGGCCTTGCGAAGCTGATTAACAAGCAAATTTAATCCACCACGACCTTCATCGCCTTTTTTAAGATAGGTTGTGGCGATATTATTGCCGTCAGCATCAGCGGTCGCTTTAGCCGCCGTTTCGGTTTTAGTTAAATAAGTGGTTGCAATATTATTGCCATTGGCATCTGCTACCGCTTTCGCCGCCGTTTCGGTTTTGCCAAGTTTGTTGCTTAAATTAGTATTTACGGTATTTATTACCGTACTTACTGCACCGGAAGTGATGGCATTATTAGAATTTGCCGCCGGTGCATTGTCTAATTTTACAATACCCGCCTTTGACGTGGTTGCTGTTGGAATATTATCGGTGTAAGGGTAGAGATAATCTCCCCCCTTATTTTTGAGCTTTACATTTCTATTTGCCATAAATATCTCCTAAAATTATTGCTCCCGAAGATATTATGACGCACAGAGTTAAGCTCGCGGTCATACTAACCATAATCGGTCGGGAGCATTATCCGATAAGGTTTTATTGCAGTATTAGTCACGTTCTTAGTCCTTTAGTCTCGTTTAATCTGAAAGTGTTTCTTGCCATTGCTCGAAAGTTAAAACTTCAACATTCGGAAAATTTTCTTGCGCCGGTATATCACGCAAATATTGCATATAATGTAAAATCTGTGTGTATGTTACCGCATTATCCGAAGTTTCAATTTCGAGTTCCTGTTGGCTTTTATAGCGTTCAATCCGCCATTTTATACCATCAATCAAAACATCTCGCTTTCGGCGGATAATGGCGGCTTTTTCTTCATCTGTCGGGATATACGGTTTAGGTTCTTCCCCGATTTGAAAATAGCGGTAAAGCACACTGTCACGTTCAGTTCGTCTGTCAATCAGCTCTTCAAGCATTGTGTTGTGTTCTCGCGCCCATTTTTTGGCCGCTTCCATGTTTTCATCGAATGTATCGTCGATATATTCGATAACGTCTCCATAATTAAAACCTGTCATCGTTTTTTCCTTTTATACAAAACCATTTTCTTTAGTGAATGTCATCACATCGCTACTTTCTCTTGTTACCGTGTCGGTACCGTAATAATGAGTATAGGTAAATGAGTTACTTGTTACAGATGTTGGATGTACTACTAAATCTAAATTTGGTGTTATAATTAAATCCATATTATTGATTGTATAATTATTAACAACAGAATCAGGTAAGACAAACATAATAGGATCTCCGATGCCGGAATCTCCATGATAAATATAGCAAGTGAGGCCATTTATCGTTAATGTTTGCCTGTATGACGCGTGAGAAGAACTGCTCGAACCAACTTTTGAACCGCTTGTTCCTAAAGTACCTGATACTAAATAAATTTTTGATTCTTGATACATATTTCCGGATGGATTATATTTTTCCTTGTATGTGCAACTAATTACATAACCTGCCGTTGACCAGCTACCCAATAAGCCGCTAACATTATAATAGGTGTATTTGCCACTAGTCCATTCCGAATAACTAGCAACATACAATTTCAAATTTTTATTTTTTTCAAATACCAACGTACTACCGTAATAAACTTTACCTATAGATGTACTTCCAAAGTAAACTTTATCGAGTTTAGCACTTCCGAAATAAATACTCATCGCATTACTCCGGAATGAAATAGTATGTACTCGAATTCGGACTTGCCGGAAGTGCTGACACTTTTCTGAATTTATTATTTACATAAGCGGTTGTGGCTATTTCTGTGCTATTATTTGAAACATCCGGAGTAGGAGCTGTTGCTGTTATAGCAGAAGATGTTCTCTTAACAATCAATCCTGACGGGGCCGCCGCATCTGGTCCATTACAACCAAATGTTACCTGATAAGAGCCATCAGAATTGTATGATGTGCGTATTGTTCCGCGTCTTGCACCATTTATATTTTGAATAAAATCAATATAAGAACCCGAAGTTGTAGAATCCGTTTTTTGAACTATGCTATAAAAAGTTTTTTCCCCAGCTATGGTTTCACTACCGGTCTTATGCACCAAGCCGCTATCAGCAGGAATACTGTTTTGAACAGTTGTTAACTCCGTTTTTGTGGCGTAAGTGTTAGCAATATTATTACCGCTTGCATCCGCTGTCGCTTTAGCCGCCGTTCCGGTTTTAGCTAAATAAGTGTTAGCGATATTATTGCCGGATGCATCTGCTGTAGCTTTGGCCGCCGTTCCGGTGGTTGACAACTTACCAGAAAGGGCGGTATAAACCGCCCCTGAAGTGATCGCATTGTTAGAGCCGGAAGTCGGGCTTGAATCAAGTTTTACCTTTCCGGCCGTTGAAGTAGACGCGGTCGGAAGATTTTCCGTGTACGGTTGGAGGTATTCACCGGCACGGTTTTTTAGTTTCACGTTCCTTATAGTCATTATAAGTCCTTTAGTCTCGTTAGTACAAAAGTTCTAAATTAAGCCATCTCTTCATAAGTGATGATTTCCGCCTTGGTCGCATATGTTGAGGCGATGTTGTTGCCGGAAGCATCAGCCGTGGCTTTTGCCGCCGTTCCGTTAGCCGCTAATGCGCCGACATCCGAGTAAGTCAAGCTGATATCGGCACTTAAAGCCTTATTATTGACCTTGCGTGTTGTCGGGACATAGCCTGTTAAATCAACTTTACCGGTTTCCATAGCGGCAATTTTATAATAACCGACCTGAACAGCACCGGCTTCCAAAGCTGAAATAAGAGCATCATCGGTTGTGTAACTGTAGCTTGTGGTTGTGGTCTCAACCGAATAAACCCACAAATCCGGCACTTCTTTTGCCTGAATAAAGATATTATCGCCGACTTTATAATCGGTATTAGCCGCGGCATTTAAGGCCGTAACCAAAGCCGAATAAGATTCAAACGAAACCGCTCTGGCACGTCCCTCGGCAATGCTTTTGGCCGTGTTTGCCGTTGTTTCCACCGCCGACAATGCGGTTTTTGTGGCATAAGTATCAACGATATTATTGCCGGAAGCATCTGCTGTGGCTTTAGCCGCCGTTGCGGTTTTATCGAGTTTGTTATCCAAAGCGGTTTTTGCACCACCGGAAGTCAATCCTTTGGTTGAGTTTGCTGTCGGTGTTGCTTCCAGTTGAACGATACCTTTCGCCGATGTTGTCGCTTCCGGCACGTTCGTGGTATACGGCTCTAAATAGTCGCCGTTTGCGTTTTTAAGTTTAATGCGTTTTGTAGCCATTTATTTTCTCCTAAAATTGAGTTAATCCATTTCTTCGTAAAAAATAACATCAGCAATCTTGGCATAGGTCTTGCTGATGTCGTTACCTTCGGCATCGGTTTTCGCTTCCTCTTTTGCTTGCTCAACCGCTGTCGCTACTGCATCGGAAGTGATAAGATTACCGCTTCCGACAACCGGCTCAGTATCAACCGCGATACGCGATGCCGGAATCTTGCTTTTATCTTCAGCCATTTTGCACCTCACATATCTTCATATAAAACAGCATCCAAGGCGGCACCCATTGACTGAAAATCTGTTAAATATTTCACGCACCATCGCTCATTTGCCGACAACGGATATTGCAAAACGACAGAATTTCCGTCGTTTGAAAGCGTGTAGGTATCAGGCATAAGCGATAAGTTTTCAACGCTTACCATCAACACTTGGTCGATTGCACCGAGTGCTTCCGGTAATGGTAAAATTGTCTGATTAGCCGTTGCCACACCGCTAACCGTAGTCGGAAAACTGCCTTTTGTTGTTTCTTCCGCCAACTCAACCCATTCACGTGCCGAGTGCCGTCCGCCTAAAGCCGCGACTTCCTCATCAGTGCCGTCAACCCAAGTCTCTGCATCTTTTAGAGCTTGTTTACTCGCTGTTTCGGCCTCAATCGCTCGCAAAGCCGCCGATTTACTCTGTGTGGCTTGTTTGGTGGCGGTTGTTGCCGCCGTCTGCGCTTGTTCAACGAGATCATTTGTGCCGGATTGAATGGTATTGCGAGTGTCTTGAATAGCTTTCGCCACACTTGGCACATCGCCGTTTTCGGTGTGAACAACGGTGTCTGCATCGCCATTGGCTATGTCATGAAAAATTTGTGCATCGGCATCTAAAGCGGTTTGCGTGTCGTGAATAATTTTTGC
>CAMAJR010000059.1 GCA_945835885.1 uncultured Alphaproteobacteria bacterium | reverse complement strand
ATAATTTTATTTTTTTCCACGGTAATTCTCATTGTTCTACTCCTTTAAATTATTATAGCTCCTTTTGTTTAATTTGTCAAATATTTTTATCTGATTCATACAAAAAATTAAAGCTTGTTATTTTAAATATTTTTTATATTATAACAAACGTATCGATACTTTACAGAAAGGAAAAATGATGAAAAAATTCTTATCATTAATCGCAATTTTGTTGTTAAGCGGTTGTTATACCGGCACAAGTTTATTCGACGGTCCGGCTTGCAACAGTTCGAAACCGGCACCGAAACCGGAACCTGAACCGTGCGTTCAGCCGATTGCTCAGCCGCAGCCGTGTGTTCAACAGGTTGTTACTCCAAAATACGAGCGTTTGGCCGGCGTGATTTATTTTGCCATCGGTTCTGATTATTTAAATGATGCCGATAGAGCGGAATTAAGCAGAATCGCACAATATGCCAGAGCAAACAATACACCGGTTAAGGTATTGGGACACGCATCACATAAGGTCGGACAAGCCGCTTTGAGTAAAAAAGACGCGATTAACCGCGATATTTCCATCAAACGCACACAAAAAGTAGCAAATACTTTGGCCGGAATGGGCGTCAGTCCGAGTTTAATTTCTGCATCGGCATTTTCTGATACGCGTCCGGCAGAAACAGAGGTTGATGCTAAAACGGAAGCATTAAATCGCCGTGTTGAAATTTATTTCGGATATTAATTAATATCATAATTTTATAAAAAGTCGCTTTTAAAACAAGCGGCTTTTTTTTTATATTCTTTGGTTCTAAGTCGCTTGATTTCGGCATAAGTCATCATATATCCTTGTTGTTCTTGTTGTGACGATGATGTTTTTAAGCAATTAAATTCTAAGTCGGCAAACGGAATCGGCACATATAGCATCATAACAGATTAAATAATAATCATCAGATTATTTTACCGGATATGCTGCGTGTCAGGTCTTGTTGTGTTTTGATACAACGTTGCGATTTTATCGTCATTTGATATAACCATAACAAGACGGAAGAAGAGAGGATTTTGATGCTCTCTTCTTTTTTGTTTGCATAAATCAATAAAAGTGTTTATTTTTGCCGTAAATGCTTTTATACTTATGTATCGTTCGTATTGAAAAAAGGATAAATAAAATGCGATATTCTATAATTTTTATGCTATTATGTTGGTTGCTGTGCGGGGCAAACGTGCAGGCACAAACAACTCAAGACAGTCTCGAATTAGATACAATGATGAATGAAATGACAGATGACGGCAAAAATCAAGATGGCAATATAACCGATTCAGCCGAAGAAATACCGGAAACAGTGATAAATATTGCCCCGATAACGAAAACGTCGGATAATATTGAACAAACGAAAGAAGATGAAAAGGTTAGCATTGAAGATACGGTTGAAGAAGTATTGGTTTTAGATGTATTTTCACCTGATTTTATGGCATCTCTCAGAATTTGCCGCAAAGACAGCGAAAGCAAAGACGGTCGTGTGTTCACAATTAAAGGTATGCGCAACGATAAATGCCATCTGACTTACGGCAACTATACCTTAGATGTTCCGACTTCGCTTTTGAGTAGTATTCACGGTTTTGATGATTTAAACGCCTTTTTAAAAAACAAGGATATGGCGCGTTACAAATATTTGCCGGAATACACATACGAGGGTTTGATTTTTGCGCTTAATGCCTGTGTCCGTAAAGAAAAATTTTACGGAGTTGAAGAAGAGGAAAATCGTATTGATGCAGTGGTTTTACGCGGTTTAAGCGCGGAATATTTCACGAATTATTGCGAAATTTATTTGCAAAACGAACTTGAACTCGAAGATGAAACGCATGATTACAGTATTACCTGCCGATTACCGCAGAATACTATTGATGAGTTAGAACCGTTTTTTGCCGATTTGGTTGAAAAATACGAAAATTTAAAACCGACGGAAATGCACCAAAATAAAGAGGTTCGTGATGCCGATATTGCCTTGATGTATTATTTACAACAAAATAATTATTGTAAGAAAAACAATGAATTTAAACAATAAGTAAAGGAGATGAAAAATGAAATTTTACAGATGCAAACACTGCGGAAATTTGGTTATGAGTATGCACGATTCCGGTGTTCCGATGATTTGTTGCGGGGAAGAAATGACGTTGCTAAACGAAAATACCAGCGATGGTGCTACCGAAAAGCATGTTCCGTTTGTAACGCGTGACGGCAACAATGTGCATATTGCTATCGGAAGTGTTGCTCACCCGATGATTGAGGCGCATTATATTCAATGGATTGCTCTTGAAACACAAAACGGTGTGCAAATTAAATATTTAAAACCGAACGAAACTCCTGCTGCAGATTTTAAGATAGCCGAAAATGATACTTTAATCAAAGCGTATGAATATTGCAATTTGCACGGTTTGTGGTCGATTTCACTCTAATTTTAAGCTATGATGAAAACACCGGCAAAACTTTTGCTTGAATGGTATGCGCAAAACGGTCGTCGCTTGCCGTGGCGTTTTCGAGGCGGTGCGCATCCTAATCCTTACGCCGTGTTTATATCAGAAATGATGTTGCAGCAAACAACCGTTAAAACAGTTATTCCGTATTTTGAACGTTTTATGACACGTTTTCCGACAATTAACGAATTGGCGCAGGCAACAGAAGAAGAAGTTCTGTGTTATTGGCAAGGGTTGGGCTATTATACCCGAGCGCGTTCGTTGTGGCAAACGGCAAGGGTTATAACGGAAAAATACAGCGGAGAATTTCCGCACAACATCAAAGAAATTGCCTCATTAAAAGGGTTTGGCCGATACAGCGCCGCCAGTTTTGCCGCATTGGCATATAATTTACCGGCAACCGTGATTGACGGAAACGTGCAACGCATTATGTGTCGTATGTATCATTTGACGGCACCGCTCGAACATATACAAAATGAAATAAAAGCTTATGCCGAAGTGTTGACCGACACACACAATGCGGCAGATTATGCGTCGGCGATTATGGATTTGGGCGCGATGATTTGCACCCCGAAAAAACCGCAATGTTTGTTGTGTCCGTGGCACAAAATATGTTTAAGCGCCAATGCGACCGATGTTGAACTTATTCCGCAAAAAACAAAATCGGAAAAAAAAGAAATCAACGGTAAAGTCTATATTCTATCTTCTGCCGACGGTAAAATCTATATTCGCAAACGCACGGAAAAAGGATTGTTGCACGGATTATATGAGTTTCCGTGGGTAGAAAAGGGGATTTTGGTTGAAGGTGCGTTAGATAGTGCTCAAAGTGTAACACATATATTTACGCATATTAAGATGACACTTGAGATAATGACTATGAAAGTCGATGAATTTTCCGGCGATGGAATGTTTGTTAAGCCGGAAGATTTGGATAAATATCCGTTATCGACACTTATGCAAAAAGTGCGACGGAAAGCATTGAAAAATTACGTTCCATTTAACAAAATTGTTGAATAGAGCAAAAAATTAAAACCGCCGACTCTATAACACAGCCGACGGTTTTAATCTCATTTATTGTTTATACGGTCAAATTTTTTGATGCTTCCGAAACAACGGCTTATCATTGAATATCCATTCTTTGATACGGATAATTGCCTGAATGACGTGTTGCACACAAATAAAACAAGCCATAATAGCTTTTGCAATCAGCCATATCACAACAATATAATAAAGCATCTGAATCAAAACAGACCCAAATGAATGTTGCACATTCGGATGATTATATGCTACCACAAGCGAACCAATGACGCTTAAAAGCCAAGCCAATATCCACATAAAGCGAACAAAACTTTGCTGGTCTTTATCATCTTTGTATGTTAGCCGTGTCAGCCAAAAACGGCGCAAATGTCCGCCATACCAACTTGGAAAGAAGGTTACAAGAAACAATATGCACCCTCCGGCCATTAACAAAATGCCTAAAAAATAAGCACTGGCAAAAAATTCTAACATAATCTTATCAATTTAAATAAAATCGTTATTTTTTTACAAAATTCAGTGCTGAATTTCAAAAATCAGCGGCTATGTTGCAGTTCTGATATTTATTCGAGGTCCCATCGATAATTATGATACCAACGTGTAGCATAGGCGAGATATGTATGACATTTGTCGAGCGAAAGGTGAGTTTGTTCATCTTCCAGTCCTTTTTGGGCATCAATATAGATATTTCCCATTGTTACCGAATGTTCCGTCACGCGTGAAATTTTGCCGAGCTCCGAGCATACCGTTTGCGGCGAAATATCGCCGGCATAGCCCTGTAAAATATCGGCAAACCGCGGCGCTTGACGAGTGTCCGGTGCAATTCCGGCTCCGAAAGACGAATCAAACAGACAATCAAATCGTAGTCCTTTCAGATACAATTGATAAACCAATTGCTCGTTGCTTTCATTGCAAGAGAGGATAAAACGACTCTTGATGCGATGTTGCAATTCAATCAGCGTATCATCACAATCTTCACGCACATCGTCACGACCGAGCTTAAAATTAAGCTGAATCCGCTTAAACAGCGGCAAGCCGTAAATATCAGACAACTCCATTAAATCCTGCAACTCCGGCACAACAATACCGCGGCATAAATTCTCGACCCAACCGTGATTAACGTGAAGAGCCGCATTAATTGAGGTGTTGCAATCCTTCAAATATGCTGACAACTGATGCACCCACTCAATGCGAGCACCACCTGCGGGAGATTGCTTTTCAGACACTTGCACGGCAATTTCACCAAGCGGAAACTCTCGCATCAAATTAACAAGTCCTTTAATGTCGGTAAACTCATTTGCCCCCGAACAAGTCACAAAATTTAAAATCATAAGCAAAAAAATTTAAAAGTTATAAAATAATCTGAATTTGTCTATAATTATAGTCTTTTTACATAAATTGTCAATAGCGTTTGTTGGAGAGATATAAAAAAAACAAACATTCGCTTCATCAAAATGAAACGAATGTTTGTGTATCTGTTGTTTGCGCTTGCATAAAAAGCTATTTGATTTCACTTGTCCTTTGTTGAAAATCTCCGTAGAGTATCAAAAATGCTTCCGCTAACGCCAAATGTTCGAGAAGCTCCATTTTGTCAGATGAAACATCAATAATTTTTTGCAAATTAACTTGATACCGATGATATTTGCGGTTTAATTTAAATAAACACAAATCAATATTGACAAAATAGTCCTTTAATAGTATGTTATCGACCATAAATCTCTTACTTAAATATTTTTTTGGCTTATGGAACAAATTGATTTCAGAACGCACGATTGGGAAAACGCGCGTATTGTGTTGGATTTTTTTAAGCAACCGACGACTTGCTTTGATAACAAGGGTTTGCTTAAAGTTGAACCGCGATATGTGGTGGCTATTGATGATGATATGGCTTCCGCTTATTATGCGGCTACCATTATGGAATACGCAAAACGTCAGTTCGGAAAATATCCGGAACTCTTGTGTGTCGGTGGTATCGGAATGCTTTCAAAGTATATGAACCGACATAAAGACGGTATAATACTCTCTGAGGGTATGAAGCTGCGTATGACGGCTCTGCAGTTCGGTAATTATCCTATTGCGGTTCTTGATGAGGGCAATAATACCGGCGCCAATCTCAAGGGAATTATCAATTTTTTGGCAAAGCAACATGACAGTAATGCACCGATTATCTTTTGTCCGACTCAACGTCTGAGCAAACGGTTGGAACGCACGATTGCTTTTACCGAATACCAGTTTCCCGGAACATTGCCGCTGAATGCCTATTATTATGTCCCCGACGAACGCATCAGTGATATATGTCGGCTTTACAACGGTAAGGCACTTGCCGGCGGATTGCCGCTTTTATCCGAAGCTGCGGCTATTTATGACCGTGTCGGAACAGGACGCTATGCCGGTAAATATATGGCTGAATTTGAAACCGCCATTCCGAAAGAGGTGTTGATTGCCGGTCAGCAATTAGCCGATAAATATCCGTTACGCATATCGCGCACACTGCTGACAGCTCCGTTGCAATTTTTAAAGATGTATTTCGCCGTGCTGAAACATCAAAAAGATATTGCAGCCGACTTGGAACGGCAAATCACTGTCTGGAAAAAATCGTTCTAAAAAAATCCCCTTGCTTGAAATATCAGGCGAGGGGATTTTTGTATGTTTTACTCCGATTTATGAATGGTCCAAAAAAGAACGCAAACGTTTCGAGCGACTCGGGTGTTTCAATTTACGCAATGCTTTGGCCTCAATCTGACGAATACGTTCACGCGTCACATTGAATTGCTTACCGACTTCTTCCAACGTATGGTCCGTATTCATACCGATACCGAAACGCATACGCAAAACGCGTTCTTCACGCGGCGATAATGACGATAAAATATTTGAACAAGTTTCCTTCAAATTGGTATGAATCGCCATATCAAGCGGTTGTAATGCGCTCTCGTCGGCAATAAAATCACCGAGCGACGAATCATCTTCATCACCGACCGGTGCTTCCAAACTGACCGGTTCTTTGGCAATTTTCATAACCTTGCGAATTTTATCCAGCGGCATTGATAAGCGTTTTGCCAATTCCTCCGGAACCGGCTCACGTCCCATTTCCGCCAACATTTGACGCGATGTGCGCACCAATTTGTTGATGGTTTCAATCATATGAACCGGAATGCGAATAGTGCGCGCCTGATCGGCAATCGAGCGTGTAATCGCCTGACGTATCCACCAAGTCGCATAAGTTGAAAACTTATAACCGCGGCGATATTCAAACTTATCAACCGCTTTCATCAAACCGATATTACCTTCTTGAATCAAATCCAAAAATTGCATACCGCGATTTGTATATTTTTTTGCAATAGAAATCACTAAGCGCAAATTTGCCTCAATCATTTCTTTTTTGGCGCGTTCTGCCTCACGCTCGCCTTTTTTGATGGTTTCAACCATTTTACGATATTCGCTGATTGGTAAATCACACTCTTGTGCCATTTGCGCAACATTTTGGCGAATTTCGATAATTTCATCCCTATGTTTTTCAACAAACATTGCCCAATGTTTGTCTTTCTTTTGCTCGATTTTATTCAGCCAATTCGGGTCTAACTCTGACTTTTGATATGCTTCCAAAAAATCTTCGCGTTTAATTTTGCAAGCTGTGGCATAACGCAAAAGCTTACCTTCTTGCGTCAACAAACGATTATTCATATCGTTCAGCTTTTCTACCAACTGTTCAACCCTTGAGCTGTTTAAATGAATTGAACTCATTAATTCAATTAATTCTTTTTTGAGCTTTGTATATTTTTTATCAATCGAGGTGCTGATTTTGCGTCCGGATAAAATGGCTGCCATACGCTGACTTTGAACTTTTTTCAAATTATCGTAATAGCTTGAGATTTTGTTTAATGTTTCCAAAACCGGCTGAATCAACATATTTTCCATTGTGGAAACGGAAGTCGAACTACGTCCGATACCTTCTACATCATCTTCGCCATCTAAAGCACCGTCAGCATTTTCATCATCCATGGATTCGATATTTTCTTCAGCATCATCAATATCATCTTCAACATTGCTTTCTAAGTCGATATCCGGTTCCAAATCATCATCGATTTCATCGAGATTTTTTTCGTTCAGCTCTTTAGTTACCTTATCAAAATCATCAACTTGCGGTTCGGAATCATCATAAACCATCGCTTCCGAATCGTCTCCAATCATCATTTCCAAATCGACAATATCGCGCAATTGCAACTCGCCGTTTTCAAGCTGGTCACGCCATTCCGAAATGGCTTTAATCGTCATCGGATTTTCGCACAATCCGCTGATCATAACGGTTTTTCCGGCTTCTATACGTTTAGAAATGGCAATTTCGCCTTCACGCGAAAGCAATTCAACCAATCCCATTTCTTTTAAGTACATACGCACAGGGTCGTCGGAATGCCCAATTTCTTTGGTATCTATATTACCGACGCTTTCAATATCCTCGTTATCGTCATCATAGCTATATTCAGAGCGTCCATCACCATCTTCGTCACCGGTATCCGAATCGGAAGTGATGGTTATGCCCATATCCGATATACTTGACATAATATCTTCGAGTTTTTCTGAAGACAGTTTTTCCGGCGGAAGCACTTTATTCAGTTCTTCCATTGTGATATATCCGACTTTTTTCCCTTTGGCGATTAGGTTACGAACAGCCGTAGCCGAAGAATCAATCAGAGCATCATCATTTGCGTCTGATTCGTATAAATCCTGATTATTTTTTTCTGACATTTCGTTCCTTAAAAATCGATTTTTAATCTTTATAAGATTATATTTTGCTAGCACGAAGTATAGATAATTATTTTTTATTGCTTTGTCAAGAATTTGT
>CAMAJR010000058.1 GCA_945835885.1 uncultured Alphaproteobacteria bacterium | reverse complement strand
AGCGCCGACAGGCGCAAGAAGTTGGCCTCCGACACCATAAAATAAGTATTATGTCGCAATAGCTCAATTGGATAGCCGGAGGAACAAAAACAACCTCTGAATGTTGTTTTTGAACGACGGGCGAAGGTTGCTTTTGAGCAAGCTAACGCAAGTAACGCGCAGCGAAAAACCGCAACCGAGTGACCGAAGCGCCGACAGGCGCAAGAAGTTGGCCTCCGACACCATAAAATAAGTATTATGTCCCCGTAGCTCAATTGGATAGAGTGTTGGCCTCCGACGCCAAAGGTTGCGAGTTCGAGCCTCACCGGGGACGCCAATAACAAAAAAGAGTCCGAAAGGGCTCTTTTTTGTGTTTAATGCCGATAATTTCGCTCGAACGAGCAACTTTTAGGTTGCAGACCATAATATAGATAAAACATTGATATTCTTATTTTTGGCAGCGGTCTTGATATTTTTCATAGCACTTCATAAAGATTTCCGCAAATGGCAAAAAATAAGAAAGCGCTATACAAGCAAATAACGCCTTATTCAGCAAAAAAGACCGCCGTTAAAGCGGTCTTTTTTTATGATAACCTGTTTGGTCAGATTAAAACGGAATATCATCATCTAAATCTGATGGTGCCGTTGCGCTGCTGTTATCCCAACCGGAATTGCTCGGCGCCGAAAATACATCACCGGCATCGCCCATCGGCATCGAATCCGTTGCACCGCGCCCGTCAAGCATAATCATCGTGCCGCCGAAACGTTGCAATACAACTTCTGTTGTATATCTGTCTTGCCCGTTATTATCTTTCCAAGAACGTGTTTGCAATTGCCCTTCAAGATAAACTTTTGAACCTTTGCGCAAATAACGTTCTGCCGTATCGGCCAATTGCTTGTTGAAAATTACCACACGGTGCCATTCTGTGCGTTCTTTACGTTCTCCTGTTGTTTTATCATTCCATGTATCGGAAGTGGCAACACGCAGATTTACAACCTTATCGCCCGAAGTCATTGTGCTGACAGTCGGATCTGCACCTAAATTACCGACCAAAATTACTTTATTTATGCTCATAGCCATTTTCTTATTCCTTTTTCTTATCAAACTTTGTTCAACATACGCCTATTTTACAAAATCGCAACCGTAAAAATGCGCGTTCCACATTTTTTATGCGGCATTTGCAACCGGCGGAAACAGTTCTTCCATAACTTCTTTTTTGAGTGTAACATTATCTGCTTTTCCGGTGGCAAACACAGGAAGTTTGTCGTGATACAAAATTACACGCGGCAAATAAAGTTCGGACATACCGTTGGTCTTAACGTAATCGTGCAACAAAGCCGATGTCACATTTTTATTGTTGGTAACCAGCACAATTTGTTCACCTTTACTTTCGTGCGGAACGGAAACAACACCGTAGTTATATTCGCCGGACATTTCGGCAGTTGCGGCAATGACCATATCCTGCACGGCATTGAGCGACACCATTTCACCGCCGATTTTCGCAAAGCGTTTAATACGGTCTTTAATCGTAAAGAAGCCGATTTCATCAATATCGACAACATCACCGGTATGATACCAACCGTTTTGGGGCGGCACTAAGACTCCCGGATTGTCCGGCATATAATATCCGAGCATAACATTCGGGCCTTTAACGCACAATTCGCCGCCGGTTTCAATACCATCAACCGGTTCGATACGATATTGCATACCCGGCAAAAGTTTGCCGATTGAGCCAAACTTGTTGAAAATCCCGTTATTAGCGGTCATAACCGGCGAACATTCGGTTGAGCCGTAGGCCTCCATCATCCGAATACCGGAATGTTCCATCCATATACTGCGTGTATCCGGCTTAGCGGCCTCACCGCCCGAATACATCAACCGCACGGTATGAAAATCATACGGATGCGCAATTTTGGCATAACCGCGCAAGAATGTATCAGTGCCAATCATCAAAGTTGCACCGAGTTCATAAACCAACTCCGCAACCACACGATAATGCAACGGAGACGGATACAAAAACAGTTTAGAACCCTGAAACAGCGGAAACAGCATACCGACCATCAACCCGAAACTGTGGAACATCGGTAGAGCGTTAAACAGCAAATCTTTATAAGTAATCGTTTGAATTGCCGCTAATTGATTTACATTGGCCATTAAATTGGCGTGGCTTAAAAGCACGGCTTTCGGCGCGCCTTCCGAACCGGAAGTGAACACGATAACCGCTTTTTTGTTACCGCCTTTTTTGTGCGGAATATGTTTAATTTTATAGTCAATATACGCACTTATTTTGGTAAATATTGACATTTTCTTTGCCAATTCTTCCAAATAAATGATTTTAACACCCGAAGCTTTAATATCTTCCACCGCTTGTTCGAGTTTGCCTTTTATAATAAAGGCCTTTGAAGTGATAACGGTTTTAACCAACGCGGTTTTGCACATTGAAACCATATTTTTTGAGCCGACCGAAAAGTTCAGCATAACAGGTGTGCGCTCATATGCCGAAAGGCCGAAAAATGTGCAAACGGTAGCAATTGCATTCGGTAACAACACACCGACATTTTCGTTGTGAGCCGCAAATGTTTTAAACATTTTGCCCAAAGCAAAAGATGCGACAATGATATCTTTAAAAGACTTTTGTTTGCGGTTAATATCTTCAATAATGCGCGGACGCTTGGAAAACCATCCTGTTTTGGAATAAACTTTTGCCGTTTTCATTAATTGCGCAAACAGCGAAATATCTTTGTTGTAGTTGATTTCAAAACACATTTCGCGCAAAATCATATACACTTCGTTGCTGATGTGGTCACGTTGACGACGCAATTCATCTTTAAGTTTGAAACTACGAGGTTTGCCAACATAAATTCGCATTTTCGGCAATGGTCTGTGCGGCAAATGACCTTTGGTTTTTGAAAAATATCCGTATTGCGGACCGTCTATCCAAACCGGAATAATCGGTGCTTTAGACTTGTCCGCCACCAAACCCGGCGCTTCGTATATTTTCATCAATCCTCCGTCTTCGGTAATACGACCTTCGGCAAAAATCACGACCAACCGCCCTTCATCAACTTTAGTAATCAGCTTTTTAATATCACCCGGTTCAATCGGATTAAATTGTATAACATCGGCACGTTGCATCAAAAAACTAATCCAATGGCGGCGATAAAGGTGCCCGTTGAGAGCAAACACCGGATTTCCCGGCAAAAACGCAAATAACATTATCGGATCAAGATAAGAAACGTGATTAACAACATACACACCTTTTTTCGGCAGCTTTTCAATATCAAAATTAAAGATACACTTTGTCTTCATTAATTTTAAGAGAAAGCGCAGGCAAAATCTGACAAACTCTTTCACGACTGTTTCCTTCCATAGTTCTTATACAGTATCTTTGTTTATACCACGGTGAGATATTTTGTAAAGAAAAACGCTATAATAATCAACAAGCGGCACATAAACAATTTGTTTATACCAATCACCGACATTCTGATTGTTTCTGTTTATAATTGCACAGAAATTTCTTGTCAAATATTGAAAATTTGATTATAGGTTTCCCTAAGGAAACTATTGAGTGTTTCCGCTATTTTAACAGACATAGGACTATAAATGAAAAAAGTTTTGATTTTATCGACGGCTTTCAGCGCCTTATTGCTCTCGAGCAACGCCAATGCCGCCGGTTTCCACTTGAGGGAGCAATCCGCATCTGCTCAAGGTAACGCTTATGCCGGTGCTACGGCCGGAGCCGAGGATAACTCTTACGCTTATTACAATGTTGCCGGTTTGACCCGCCAAAAAGGAACCCAACTCACGGTGGGCGGCACTTACATTGCCCCAAAGGCGACCGCCAAGAACGTTCGGGACGCTCAAGGCAACCGTGATGCCGATGTGCAAAACGTTGTGCATGCCGCCGTTTCGCCGAATATTACGATTTCACATCAAATTAACGACAAATGGTTTATCGGTTTGGCCGGTAACAGCCCGTTTGGGATGATTGCAAAATATGACCACGAGTGGATTGGCAAAGACCACGGCATAACCTCAGATGTTAAAACCGCAACTTTTACCCCGATGACCGCCTACAAAGCAACGGATAACTTATCTTTGGGCGCCGGCGTGCAAATTCAGTATTTGTGGGCTCACTTGACCGGCAGCAGTTCATCTACCGGCACAGGACACGTTGCGGAAGACGGGCACAGTTGGGCTGTCGGTTATCAACTCGGAGCATTATATGAATTGACAGACAAGACACGTTTCGGTGTCGGTTATCGCAGTGAAATCAAGCACAAAATCAAAGGCAAGATGAAATCTTCGGGCAGTGCGCTCTCGATGTCACCGGACCCTGAAATGGCCGGAAAAGGCGCATTTATTGATTCCCTTTTAAATCAATCTATCAAAGTTAATTTGGATACGCCGGCAATGCTTTCTTTCGGAGCGTATCACGACATCAATGACCGTTGGGCAATTATGGCCGAATATCAACGTGTATTCTGGAGTTCGTTCCAAGATTTAACATTCAAAAGCCGTAGCGGACACAATATGCCGGGGAAAGATTATATTGCGTCGGTAAATGAAAAATGGCGTGACACAAACTTTTATTCGCTCGGAACCAGTATTATGCTTGACGAACAATGGAAATTGCGTTTGGGCTTGGCATACGACCAAAGTGCGGTTACGCTCCAACATCGCACGCCGCGTATTCCGGATTCTGACCGTTTTTGGATGACTGCCGGTTTGGGGTATCATTATAATGAGCATCTTGACTTTAATTTGGCATATACCTACATCGCCGCTCGCAAAGCACGTTTGGATACATCGCTGACCGGCAACGATGGTCACCATGTTATGGCAGATTATCATAACTCCATTCAGGCATTTGCTTTCGGATTATCTTATAAATTTTAATTTATGAAATTATCTGAACAAAGACAACGCCTCGATTAATGTCGAGGCGTTTTTTGTAAAAGAGGAATAAAAAAAACCACCTTTGTAGGTGGCCATTTTATTGGTGCCGATAGAGAGACTAAAATTTTTTTCAAAAATTTTTTGCTCGGGTAATTTAAGTTTTGCTGTGCGTCGGTTTCCCTTGCTGGCAAAACTTTTACCCTTCGCCCGTCGTTCAAAAGCAACATTTTGAGGTTGCTTTTGTTCCTCCGGCCCTCCGGGAGTTCGAGTCTCTTTCAAGCACTAAAAAAGCACCCCGAAGGGTGCTTGCTATTGGTGCCGACAGAGAGACTAAAATTTTTTTCAAAAATTTTTTGCTCGGGTAATTTAAGTTTTGCTGTGCGTCGGTTTCCCTTGCTGGCAAAACTTTTACCCTTCGCCCGTCGTTCAAAAGCAACATTTTGAGGTTGCTTTTGTTCCTCCGGCCCTCCGGGAGTTCGAGTCTCTTTCAAGCACTAAAAAAGCACCCCGAAGGGTGCTTGCTATTGGTGCCGACAGAGAGACTCGAACTCCCGACCCACTGATTACAAATCAGTTGCTCTACCAACTGAGCTATGTCGGCGTCACTGAGTAAGTTATATAACCAAACATATTTTTATTGTCAATATAATTTTTATTTTTTCTGTGCAATTTATTTGTTTTTTACTCTATTTAACAAAATTGTTGAAAAAATTCTGAGCGGATACGTTAGTGTCATCGCGAAGAATCTCCCGCAGCGCTGTGCAATTGCCGCAAAGTGATTATTGCACAGATTTCAACAATATTATTTAATAGAGCGTTGTTTTTTTTAACAACCGCATTGTCTTTAACAAAATTTTATCACTTCTGTGCTAAACTCCGTAACAGTTTTATAAGGAGAAAAACGATGACATATATTCTGTGCGGTTTTATTTACGGTTTATTTATTCCTTATTTGGCACGTCGAATCGGTAAATTGATGCCGGCGACAATGGGCTATATTTTGCTTAAATTATTTGTGCCGTCGCATTCGGTTGCTTATAAAAAGCTTGAAACAAACCCGCAATATATGGAATTGTTTAAGCGCTATGTTATGCGCAGTGTCGGCTGGGGAATTTTTACCGCCGGCGCAACTTATTTGTTTGCCACCGATTTTGGAATCGGCTATGGTTGGTGGTATGTTGCTTTTTTGTGGATTCTTCTGCTGTTGGTAGAGGTTGACAAGCGTTTTGAACTGTTGCCGGACATCTTGACATGGCCTCTGTTACTTTTGGGCTTTGCCTATGCGGCACAGCACGGTCCGTGGCTTGCAACACCGGATATCAACTTTTTAAGTTATACACAAAACAGTGCACTCGGTGCAATTATGGGCTATGTGATACCGGTTGTCGCCAGTATGTTCTTAGTGTGGAAATATCCCGAGGCATTCGGCGGCGGCGATATAAAACTGCTTTGTGCCATCGGTGCTTGGGTCGGTATGGAAGCCATCGGCTATGTTATTCTCGGCTCGTGCGTTGTATTTGCCGTAATTTGCCTAATCAATCGCAAGCGCGTCGGTGCTTTCGGTCCGGCTATTGTGTATGCAACCCTGACATTGTGCCTGTTTTTATTTTAAGTGCAAAAAAATTTCTCCGCTCTTATTGACTTTGTGAATTTGCAACACTAACTAAAGTATCAGTTGAATTAAAACTTTTATTTTAGGAGTGAAAAGATGAACATTAAACCTTTACACGACAAAGTGCTGATTAAGCGTGTCGATGAAGAAACAAAAACTGCCGGCGGAATCATTATTCCGGATACGGCAAAAGAAAAACCGTCGGAAGGTATTGTTGAAGCAGTAGGCAACGGCTTCAGAGCCGATGACGGGAAAGTTCTGCCGATGAGTGTTAAAGTCGGCGACCGCGTTTTATTTACAAAATGGGGCGGCACCGAAGTAAAATTGGGCGGCGAAACCCGCTTAATCGTTAAAGAATCTGATATTTTGGCAGTAGTTGAATAATTTTAAGAGGAAAAGAAAATGGCAGCAAAAGATATTAAATTCGGGACAGACGCTCGCAGCAAAATGCTGAAAGGTGTCGAAACATTGGCAAAAACCGTTAAAGTTACCTTAGGTCCGAAAGGTCGCAACGTTATGCTTGATAAATCATACGGTGCGCCAAAGCTGACTAAAGACGGTGTTTCTGTCGCTAAAGAAATCGTATTGGCCGACAAATTTGAAAATATGGGTGCTCAGTTGATTAAAGAAGTGGCGCAAAAAACCGCCGATAAAGCCGGCGACGGCACCACAACCGCTACCGTTTTGGCTGAAGCAATTATTCGTGAAGGCTGCAAAGCGGTTGCCGCCGGTATGAATCCGCAAGATGTCAAGCGCGGTATCGATATGGCGGTTGCAGCGGTTGTCGAAGATGTTAAATCGCGCTCAAAAGCCGTTCAATCTTCAGCCGAAATCGCGCAAGTCGGCACCATTTCCGCCAACGGCGATACCACTATCGGAGAATATCTGTCTAAAGCAATGGAAAAAGTCGGTAACGAAGGCGTTATTACGGTTGAAGACGCAAAGGGTTTGGAAACCGAACTTGACGTTGTTGAGGGTATGCAGTTTGACCGCGGTTATCTTTCACCGTATTTTGTAACGAATCCGGAAAAGATGAATTGCGAATTTGAAAATCCGTTTATTTTGCTGTATGATAAGAAAATTTCAAATTTGCAGGCAATGTTGCCGATTTTGGAGCCGATTGCGCAAAATGGTCGCTCATTGGTTATTATTGCCGAAGATATTGAGGGCGAAGCGTTGGCAACATTGGTCGTGAACCGTATTCGCGGCGGTCTCAAAGTATGCGCGGTTAAGGCACCGGGCTTTGGCGACAGACGCAAGGCAATGTTGCAGGATATTGCCGTTTTGACCGGCGGTCAGGTGATTTCGGAAGAGCTCGGTATGAAGCTCGAAAATGTAACACTCGATATGCTCGGCACGGCAAAACGTGTGGAAATCACCAAAGATGACACCACCATTATCGACGGTGCCGGTAACAAGGAAGATATTGAAGGCAGAGCCGCACAAATTCGTAAAGAAATTGCCGCAACAACCTCCGATTATGACCGTGAAAAATTGCAAGAACGTTTGGGCAAACTTTCCGGCGGTGTAGCCGTCATCAAAGTCGGCGGTGCATCGGAAGTAGAAGTTAAAGAGCGCAAAGACCGTATTGATGATGCTTTGCATGCAACCCGTGCGGCCGTTCGCGAGGGTATTGTTGCCGGCGGCGGTTCGGCTTTGATTTATGCGACAAAAGCGCTTGAAAATGTTAAAACCGATAATCAAGACCAAAATGTTGGTATTGACATTATTCGTAAAGCGTTGCAAGCGCCGTTGCGTCAAATTGCCGAAAACGCAGGTGTTGACGGTGCTGTTGTTGCCGGAAAATTGCTTGAAAACAAAGACACAAACTTTGGTTATGATGCCCAAAACAATGCGTATGTCGATATGCTGAAAGCCGGTATTGTTGACCCGACGGAAGTGGTGCGCACGGCTTTGCAAGATGCGGCATCTGTCGGTGGTTTGCTGATTACGACCGAAGCAATGGTTACCGAAATTCCGGAAAAAGAATGCCATTGCGGTGACGGCGCGGCTGCGGCCGGCGGTATGGGCGGAATGTATTAAAATCCGTTTTATCTCCGAAAAAGTCCTTTGTTCTTACAGCAAAGGGCTTTTTTTTGTTGCTTTTTTATTTAAATTTGCTAAAATATAAGTAGTAAAATATATATTATGGAAGCCATTATGTAATTATTATCAATTTTGATGATGAGTTCGTGGTGTGCTTCCTTTTTGTGTAATTGAACCGGATTCCGATTTTGTGATTGCTGAATTTGCGCACGCGTTATCAATACTTATAACATAATATTTCTGCTTATTTGACTTAAGGCGTTCTTTTTTAGGGGAAAAGAACCATAATCTTATCAAAGGTTATGACTCCGATGCACATATGCTATCGTTAGATTGTCAAGAAGAAAGAGTATTATGGCGTAAGAGTAATATTGATTGCAAATGCCTTATTTTGTTTTTACAAAATTGCCGTTTCATAAAAATTGGAGAACTGCCTTATGTATAAGCAGACAACCACCTCGAACACCCGCGTAATGAACCCAGAGCAACTTGCTCAGCGAGAACGTATTCTTGCAAACTGGAAAAGAGAAGCGCAAGCACGAGCAGAGCAGAATCAGCTACTCCGTGCTGAGCGCATCGCAAAAATTATGAGGCAAGGCTATTCATATTCAGATGCTTTGCTCGTAATGGCTGCGGAAGACCACCCAAGTGGGAGCGTTTCGTCAATAATCTAAGACGAAACTATTGTGCAACCTATTGTGAAATATGTTGTGCAAAAAAATCATCAAAATAAAATTTAAAGGTCAATCGCAAAAATATGCCATGAGGCACGTTTTTGTCGGTTGACCTTTTTTTTACAATGAACCCAACGCGCAAAAAAGGGACCCGCCGGCTTAGCCGGCGGTTCTTATTAGACGCCTATAAG
>CAMAJR010000057.1 GCA_945835885.1 uncultured Alphaproteobacteria bacterium | reverse complement strand
TCCATTTCCACGGAAACTCCGGTTGATTTTTTTCGTTATACAGCTGACTCATATGAAATTCAGCCAATTTATCAACAGAAACTTGTTGTAATAATTTTTCATACTGCCGTGCCATATACAGATAATCTTCATAAATCGCCGTCAGCTCTTCCTTTTGCTTCGGCGTTAAAAGCATTTGATATGTTTTTATCTGTTTTGTCATCTTAAAACCTTGCATAAACCTATAAAAGGAATTGCGGGCAGAGTCAATAAAATTTATGCCGATGAATGTTTTTGCCGAATTACCTGTAACGCTTGTCGGATTAACGTTTTGTGTTCTGCCGAAACTTTATTTTTTGCATCGGCAAATTTCTGCAAATCATTTATAATATCAGCCGTCAGTGCCGGTTCGTTATCGGCAATTTTGCCTAAATAATATAACGCCGCTTCAACAATTTCTTTTTTTGGCGAGCACAATTGTGCAATGATTTCGGGATACGGCGGGGACATCGGCGAATCAACACTGCAACAATTACGAATATATGTGTTTTGCATATCTATGGCTTCACTGGCAGAAAGTGTGCTGCCGCCGTGTTTTGATTTTTGATAAAAAAACACCCCCATAAATTTGCCGAATAAAAATTTTTGCGCCATAACGACCTCCTGTCGGCAATATAATCAAAAAAAACAAAAAAATGAAGTGTTTTTTTACGCAAACCGAAAATAAATGACTTGCACGACAAAACGTGTTACGTTCTTTTTATCTTTTTATTATGCAGAAATTTTTAAGTAATCATTAACCACATATAATGTTGTAATAATATGTTCTGAGAATGTGTCGAGAGATACGAGAGCAATAATCCGAAACGAACTATGCGAAGATTGCGTGGTCGGATTTAGTTTTTTTGAACTTATGTTTTTGGCAGTTGTGATAATTTTCGAAAACGAGTTTGCGAAAGCCGTCGAACGATGCCTGACGCAAATTTTTTACACACGTCACAAATATTCATACGAGTTTGTGACGGTTGGATATATATTTCTATTTCTATTAAATCTGAAAACAAAGTGTTGTTTCCCCTCAGAACCGTCTGAGGGTTTTTTATATCCTAAAAAATATAACAGAATATTCATCTATTTGTGTGTTGACAAATATGTTTTATGTGCTATAAGAGTTCTATATTTGTATAATTAAGATAGATTTGTAATTATCATAATTTTTTTGTGTTTCTTTAAGATGTCGTGAGATATCGAAACATTGTTTTTATATCATAGACATGGGTAAAAGAAAGTTGTATTATTCTGCGGATATTCGCCGGTTATTGCGAAATACCTTGCGGATTGAGGCAAAGTTCGTTTGTGTTACTGTGAAGTATTGCAACGAAAAAGAAGTCTCTTTTGGTGATTGTGGAACATTTAATTCGTTATTTTTCTAAACTTCACATCAAAAAGAGCGCACTGAAATAAAGTGTTATTTCAAATCCTCATTGGTCTCACCGACCTTTGAGGATTCTTTTTTTGTGCGCAAAAAAAAGACCGCGTGAGTGCGGTCTTAATCAGAGCCGATTTTTTATCAGTCGACTTTATCAAATTCTTTTTTGAGCGGACGGTCAAAAAGGCCGCGAATCGTTGATTGAATATCGGCATTTTCAAACACAACACGATATAATGCATGGCAAATCGGCATTTCTATTCCTTCTCGATCGGCAATGGCTTTAACCGCCTTTAGGGTACCGACGCCTTCTGCCGACTTGTCGTAACCTTCACCCTTGGCAAGCAATTCACCGAACATACGGTTATGGCTGTTGCGTGAGAACAATGTTGCTTCGTAATCTCCTAAGTGCGCCAAGCCGTAGACCGATGCCGGATTTCCGCCTTTGTGTGCAATTAAACGACCGACTTCTATCGGCGCGCGCGTCATCAAAGCACCTTTGAGTCCATACCAGTTTAAGCCGTCTAAAATGCCGGCGGCTATGCCGATAACGTTTTTAAGAGCCGCACCGACCTGATTTCCGATAATATCCGAGCCATAATAAAAACGAATCAAATTGCTCGACATCAGTTTAATCACGCGGTCTTGCGTTTCCGGCTCATAACTGTCAATCACAGCGGCGGACGGCACGTTTTTCATATAATCCTCAACGTGTCCCGGACCGCCTAAGGTGGCAACGTGCACTTTTTGCGTCATCTCGGAAAGGAACACATCAACCAAAATCTCCGCCGACGGCTCTTCCAAGCCCTTCATTGCGAGCAAAAAGGTTTTGCCTTCAATGTTGTAGCTGTTGAGTTGTTTGGCTAAGCCGCGCAGCCCCTGACAATTTATGGAAATGATGATGAAATCATTTTGCAGGGCTTTCTCTAAATCGGCCGAAACATACATATTGTCGCTCAAACTCAGATATTCGTTTTTACGCTCTTTTTTCAATTCTTCATACGTCGGTGAGCCGTCTAAACCATATAATAAAACGGATTCAACCGATGTTTTGTTGGCCATATACCAACCCAAAAATGTTCCCCAACGGCCGCAACCGATTACCGAAATTTGTGTCATGATATACCTCGTAAAATAGTTATGATGCTTTATTATGAAGTAATCAATGCTAATAAACAACGGAAATTATAAATGATACACAGATTACTTTGTGTGCTTTTTGTTGTGTAATTGTGAACGAACAGTCTGTAAATAGTTGTAATTGCAAAACGAATCGTAGGCCTTATCAAAGCTGTCGGAACCGTAAGTATAAAACACTTTATTGGCAACGTTGCGAATAGCCGTGTCGATTGTTTCAAATGCGGTGTTATAATCGTCGCTGAAATTATTACGGACTTTGTTTTGGATAATATTGTGATAAGCGGCAATGACTTCAAGCGTTTTGTTGGCAAAATCGTGGTCGCCCTTAGACGCAAAGAAGGTCATTATCTTTACGGTTGTTTGGTAAAAGCATTTGTTAATTAAAATATTTCTTTGTCTGGTATTTGTTCCGTCAACAATCATTGTAACCGATATTCTCCAACAAAAAATCAAAACTAATATATCAGATTTTGGCAATGTTTGCAATAGGAAAAAAGATATAGTGAGAGATTTTTTTTGTAAAAAAATCCCTCGCGCGCATTTGGGGCAGGCGAGGGCGTTAGAGAATTAAATGTTGTTTATTTAAGTTTTGATTTCAGATTTTTAATCAGGCCGTCAACACCGTCCGGCGCTTTTTGCACAAAAGCCGTATATTCGCTGCGGGCGGTTAAAGCCAAACTGACATTTTCGATAATAATATCGACAATGCGCATTTGCCCGCCGTTCTCTTTGACACGCCACTTAACCGAAGCCGGTGCGCCTTCTTGCATCGGGACTTGTGTTACCACAAAAATCTGGTCGTCTTGTTGCGATTTTTCGGTGCCAACAAATTCAAAATGTTTGCCCTTAAATTCATTAAAACGCTCCGACCACGTCTGGATATTTAGTTTGCGATAAACATCGATAAACTCTTTGCGTTGAGTGTCGCTTGCGGTGCGCCAATAGCGACCAAGCACAAATTTGCCGATGAAGTCCAAATCTAAATCCTGATTAAATAACTTAGTAAAACGAGCGTTACGTTCGCTTTGCGAAATATCGGCGTTAACCAGTTGTTCAATACCTTGAAAAGTAACGTTTTTGATAAAATTTTCGGCCTTGACGCTGTCAATAGCGGCGGACGCATTGTGTGCATTTAAGAAGAATACCGAAAATAAAATTGCAAAAAGTTTTTTCATCTTTTTAAGTCCTTTCACTTAACAAAAAATTATTCGTCGCCCATATCGTCAAAATCAAAATCGTAGCCGGCGTTTTGTGCGTTGTCTTCAGTTTTGCCGCAAGCGCCTATTTTGAGACGATTTTGAATAAAGGCCGATTTAATTGTGGCATAAGGGTCAACCGAATTAGCCGTCAAATTATCTAAAAATTCAATTTTTTCTTCACGCAAACTGATAAATCCGAGTGCCGCTATGCCATAGTAAAAAGAATAGCGTTCCCAATCCTGATTGAAAGAAGCGTAATAATCGGCCCAATAGTTCGGCGTGGCAAGCGAATCGGCAACAAAACCGGCAGTCGTGCGCGGTGTGCTCGGTCCTAAAAGCGGAAGTATGAAAAACGGTCCGTCCGGAACGCACCATTTGGCAAGCGTGTGGTCAAAATCCGTGCGATTGTTTTTCAATCCCCAACCGGAAGCAACATCAAATGTGCCGAGCAAGCCGAGTGTCGTGTTTATAAAAAAACGACCGAGCGATTTACCCGATTCGGCAAAATCGCCTTGCAAAGTGTGGTTAATGGTAGAAATCGGCTCTTTTAGGTTGGCATAAAAATCATGCACACGCTCGCGGACAAACTCATTGGTCACGGCGCGATACCCTTTGGCTATCGGTTTAATAACAAAGTAATCGGCGGCAGCGTTAAATTGAAACATTGCACGATTGTAACTTTCAAGAGCCGAATCATCATCGGCCGCATAAAGCGGAGAAATGTTTATCAATGCGGTGCAAACGGTTGCCGCTAATAATTGCATTGTTTTTTTCATTTTTTTCTTCATATCGTTAAACTCTGACGAACAATATATATTCTTATCTGCAATAAATCAATCAAAAAATATTCAAAATGGTATGTATATTATCATTGTTTTGCCTTGAGGTAGTCGGCATAAACATCGCCGAACGGTTCGAGCGCGCGTTTTAATACGCCTTTTAACTCGGAAATACAAACACCGTAGTTGGTGATGGCAACACCGGCCTGTTCGCATTTATAAATCCGCGACAGAATCTCACGCCGGTTAATGGTGCACCCGCCGCATTGAATAACGAGCTTGTATTCGGGCAGATTTTGCACAAAATCGCAGCCGCTGACGTGGTCGATGATAAGTTTTTTGCCGGTTTTCTTTTTAAGCCAATTCGGGATTTTAACGCGCCCGATATCGTCTTCGGCCGCGTGGTGCGTGCAAGATTCGGCTATCAGCACTTTGTCGCCGTCCTGCAGCTTGTCAATCATTGCGGCACCGCATACCATTTTGCCTAAATCGCCTTTAAACCGTGCCATTAAAATCGAAAAAGTCGTGCATTTGATATGCGGAGGGGTTTGCGCCACCATAAAATCAACAATTTGCGAATCGCAAACAACCAACGCCGGCGGAGTTTTGAAATTTTCGAGTGCGGCGGTGTAGTCGCTTTCTTTGACTGCCAGCACACTCTGATTATGGTCCAGACAATCGCGAATCGCTTGCACTTGAGGCATAATTAAACGACCTTTCGGTGCTTCGTAATCAAGCGGAATCAGCATCACGACGGTCGAATGCTCCGGCGCCAAATCAGCCACAAGCGGCGAGGCGTTTAAAAAATCATCGGGACAAGCGGTAATCAAAGCGGCTTTGAGTTCGTTCAAAACGCGGTCACGCGATGATAAATCGCAGGCGTTGCAACGGATTCCGTCGGTTGCCGTTATATTATATTTGTCTGCCTGATTATAAATTTTTATCAGCGGAATATTACGCTCGGTGGCAAGTGCAATGATTTCCCGTTCCGGCGTTTCGATTTTATCGCCCTGACAAATCAGCAAAATGATATCGGCGCGGTCAAGCACTTTATGTGTTTTTTCGAGCCGTTTGGCACCGAGCGCCGTTTCGTCACCAAATCCGGCCGTATCGAGCCATAAAACAGGTCCGAGCGGTTGCAACTCCTGCGCTTTTTCAACCACGTCGGCGGTGGTGCCGGCAATTTCCGAAACAATAGCCGTTTGTTGACCGGTCACAAGGTTTAAAAAACTTGATTTGCCGGCGTTGACACGTCCCATTAGTGCAATTTGCAATCGTAGTGCTTTCGGTGCTTCTTGCATTGATTATTCCTCCATAAATGTCCGTTGATTGTTGTTGATGATTTGTGTAAATTCCGCAAAAGGAAGTTGCAAAAGTTCGGCGATTTTCTGCGCGAGTAACGGCAGATTTTGCGGCAGTGTTTCAATACCGCGCTCAAGGTTTTGATACGGACCGTCGGTTTCAAGCAGAATCTGCGACAAATTGAGTGCACGCAAGATTTCGGCGGCATTTTTTTTGCGCAGAATCGAAAAGTTTAAGCCGAGATAAAAGCCGTGTTTTTGGATTTGTCCGCCCCATTGAGCCGAACCGGTGAACGAGTGAAAAATCGTGCGTGTCGGTAATTCGGAAAACAACGCCGCCATCTCATTATCGGCTTTGACTGCGTGAATAATCAGTGGGCGGTTATATTTTTGAGCCAAAGCGATATGTTTTCGTAAAATTGCGACCTGAAGCTCGGTATTTGGATTTTTGAGCTTGTCGATACCGCATTCACCTACCCACGCCGTCGGATATTGCTGCAAATATTGTTCGAGGATTTTCGCCCAATCTTGCGGTGCGTCGACCGTATGCCACGGATGCACGCCGAATGCCGGTGTGACTTGCGGATATGTTTGCATAAGTTCGACAACCGCCGTCCAATCGTGCGGATGTGCCGACGGGTTGATAAAATGCGTTACGCCGTTTTGTGCGGCGTTTGTTACCACATTTTTAACATCTTGCGTTCTATAATCCTGTAAATGAATGTGCGAATCGACGAACATTTTAACCCCTTTCTTTATGGAGATAATAACAGCTATGAACTTTTTTACAAGAGCCAATGCGCAAATTTTTACACAACCGATACTGAAAATTGACTTAAACAAATTAGTGGAAAATTACAAAACTCTGTGTGAGATTATTGCGCCGGCAACTCCGTCGGCGGTGCTTAAAGATGATGCCTACGGTTTGGGCGCGGTCGAAGTAGCTAAAGCGCTTTATGAAATTGCCGAATGTCGTAATTTTTGGGTGGCTCATGCGCTTGAGGGGGCGCGGATTGCCGAAGTCGCACCGGATGCAAATATTTTTGTGTTGCAGGGAATCGGTGCGGATAGTTGGGATTTGTTCAACGAATATCAGTTGATTCCGGTTATTGCGTCGCCGGAAATGTTGGCGTATTGGAAAAAGAATCCGGTTAAAGATGTGGAACCGGTTATTCAAGTTGAAACGGGGTTGAATCGCTTGGGCTTTCGACCGGCGGAGTTGAAAAAACTCAGTAAAGCGGATTTAAAAATTTTCGGTATGGTCATGAGCCATTTGGCGTGCGCCGATGAAAAAGACCACTTTATGAACGCACATCAGCTCGAAAACTTTAAACTTGTGCGTGAAAAATATTTTCCGGATTTGCCGGCATCGCTGTCTGCTTCGGACGGTGCGTTTTTAGGGGAGGATTTTTGTTGCGATATGGTGCGCTTGGGGGCGGCAATGTATGGCATTAACACGGCGCCGTATCGTCTTAATCAAATGCAAAATGTTATTACGGTTGAGGCGCCCGTTTTGCAAATTGCCGATTTGCCGAAAGGGGATTTTGTCGGCTATTCGGCGACCTATCGTGCGGCGCAGAATCGTAAAATCGCGATTGTTTCCATCGGTTACGGTGACGGTATGCCGCGCGCACTTTCCAACGTCGGTAAAGTGTTTTTCAAGCAAAAAGATAAAACGTATGAAGCAAGAATAATCGGCCGTGTGTCGATGGATAACATTATCTGCGATGTGACCGATGTTCCGACGCTCAAAGTCGGGGATTTCGGGGCGCTGATTTTTGATGAATACACGCTCGACGATATTGCGCGTGACGCCGGAACCATCAGTTACGAAATCGTATCACGGCTCGGCAAAAATACACGGTTTAATCGTCAATATATCCGAAAATAATCATTTAGTGCTACATTATGATTTTTTCCTGCTGATGAATTTTTATAAAGTTGCATATTTTGTAATAATAACTGCATCCTTTTTGTCTCCTTTTGAAAAAAAACGGAATATAATTTGTGCAACGCGTTGCCGAGCTGTATAAATCGGGGTGTATTTGCTGATTGTAATTGCGAATTTGTTTGCTGACTTCTAACATTTTCGTGAGTTGCAACTTTGATGTGTTGCTTTGGTGTCGGCGATACAAGAATAATTCTTCCGGAATGTTGGCAAATTTGGTTTTACCGATAAGTTGTATCCAAAGAGCATAATCTTCGGCCGGAGAAAATTCGGCTTTGTAACGGATGTTGTTTTGAAGCAAAACGGATTTGCGAATCATAGATGAAGGGTGCAAAATTGAACAGTTATACATTAAATCTCGCTTAATTTGACTGTCGATAACATAGCGTTTCTTAATTTTGGAATCAGGAAAACGCTCATACCAAGTGCCGACAACTCCGATTTCTTTGTGCAAATCGAGAAATGCAACCTGTTTGGCAAAACGTTCCGGTAAGGAAACATCATCGTGGTCCATAACCGCCAAATATTCGCCTTGTGCCATATCAATCAGTTTGTTGCGCGAATCGGAAATGCCGAAATTTTTGGGATTTTTTGTGTATTTAATGCGCTTATCTTTATATGATTTAACAATTTGCTCAACCGGTTTATCGGGACAATCGTCCAAAATCAAAAACTCAAAATCGGTATAAGTTTGATTCAAAATACTTTCAACGGCTTCTCTTAAATAATTTTCCGGTGTTTTATAAACCGGCATCAAAACGGAAACCTTCGGTGTTTTTGTGACTTTTTGCGTGTTTATACTCATTTCTAACGTCCTTTTTTTAGTTATAAAAAACCCGCTGTGAAGCGGGCGGATGTTAGAAAACCGTATACAACCAGACGGCTCGGCGTTTTCGCGCACGAGGCCTTATTAAGCCGACATCCGTCCAACAAGACGTGCTGTCGAAGTGATTTAAAGTCATGAGCTCATGACCGGTTGTATAAAGGGTTTTCTAAGCCCTCGGTCAAATTCTTTTCTAAGGAATCTGACTTGCCGTTAATTTAGCTTATTATAAAAAATAAGCAAGTGCATTTTTATTTATTACGAAAAAATAAAAAGTTGTGAATCATTTGCTTAAAGCTGTTTTGTTTTTACTAAGTGCGTTGTATGTTAAGGTAATTGTTTAACTTAATTTTATTTTAGGAAGGAAAAAATGAAAACTATCACGCGTGTAAGCATTACGGAAGCTATTTATGAAGAAATCGGTTTGTCGCGTAAAGATTCCGGCGATGTGTTAGATATGGTCATAGAAGAAATCAAAACGGAATTGGCAAGCGGTAATGATGTTAAGATATCTTCTTTCGGCACTTTTGCATTGCGCAAGAAAAATGCACGAATCGGCCGCAACCCGAAAACAGGCGAAACGGCACCGATTACACCGCGCACGGTCATTTCGTTTAAACCTTCGCAAATTTTAAGAAAAGCTGTCAACGGCGCAAAATAATAATCGCTCGCGACAGCGTAAAGGGGATATTTTTTGCAAACAGGAGCGACAAATGATGATTAATAAGTCGAAATCCGCATTTAAAACAATTGCCGAAGTAGCAGAAGAACTCGGCGTGGCAACGCACGTTTTGCGCTTTTGGGAAACAAAATTTAACCAAATTAAACCGATGAAAACAAGCGGAGGTCGACGCTATTATCGTCCGGATGACGTTGAAATTATAAAGTTGATTAAAAATTTGCTTTACAAAAATCGCTATACGATTGAAGGAGCTCAGCAACTGATTAAAACGCGCGGCTTAAAAACGTTGCTCGGCGATGAAGAAATTCAAAAAGATTTCTTTGAAGAAACGCCGGCGGAAATTTCTGCACAGGCGCCGGTAATACCGGAAAAACCGCAAAAGCCGCGTATGAGTGAAGCGTTTTTGAAAGGTATTGCCGAGGCGGTTGCAGAGCTTAAAACTTTGCGCACCAAACTGACGAATTTGTAAAAATAACCGCATAAAAATACAGTAACCGACTCTGAAAAATCGGAGTCGGTTTTGTGTTGTTATAATAAAGTTTACCAGCGAGATTTTTTGCGTATTTTGTGATATACAAACAATAAAAAATTTACGCTTAGTTTA
>CAMAJR010000056.1 GCA_945835885.1 uncultured Alphaproteobacteria bacterium | reverse complement strand
GCTTCCTAAAACGATTTTATTGCATAACGTGTATAATTTTTATAAAAATTAAAAAATATACAAAATATACAAAATATATTGACATATTGCCAAAATAAAATAATATGATGTTATCTAATGACAAAACAGAAAGGATAGACTATGATGAATAATATGTCAAAAATCCTATTTTTTATGTGTATTAGTATATTTATGATAAATGCGGCTGAAGCGCGTGTGTGCTATTTGCCTTTTGGGGAACAATGCAATCAGATGCCGGATTATTTGCATTTGGAATTGCCTGCGCAAACTTACAGCTCTGCGGGTGTTTTTGCCGAATCGAGACGGAACGCGGCTGACAAAAATGCACAAACTTGCACGGGGTATGATTTAGATAAGCCGCTTGATAAAAATTATGCGTGTTCATCTTGCACCGATGGTTCGGGAACGCATTATCAATGCCATTTGGTTTGCAGTGCCGAAAAATGCGGAGAAGACGAAATTTACAACACGCAAACCTGTATGTGTGACGAAATCAACGATACTTGCAAAAAGTTCTTTCATAAATTCAAATCGGTTGCTTATACGCCGCTTTCTTCTTCTGAATGCAGCAATGTTAAAGATGATTTGGGTTTGCAACGCTGCGTATCTCAGGGCGAGGATTATTATGCCGGTGCAGTAATGGCTTGCGGCGGCAAAAAAAATATTATCACGGCGGCAGAAGCTGAAGAATTGGCATATTGTATGTATAATCCGACCGATACATATTCTAACGTTTACGGAGACCGTTATGACGGTTTCTTAAAGTCGTATAATGCTGATACAAGTGACCAAATTTTTGTTTGGGTCGGTTGGGAAGGCGGTAATGCCGATAATAAAGGTGCTGTGGTTCGTATGTATGATGTCTACGGTTCTGTTCTGTATTTTGCGGAGCGTGACGGCTCACGTTCTTACGTTGACGGAGAAAACAGAGCGGAATGGAAGCAGAGCTCTGTTCTGTCACGGACACTGTGCCGGATATAATCGTTGAATCGTGTTTTGAAAAAGCGAGGACAAGTGCCTCGCTTTTTTGACTTTCTAAAATACTGCTTGCAATCGTGTGGAATATTGACTATAAAAAAGGCAATTTAAATGTTTACGGAGTCAAATTATGGGGTTTAATTGCGGAATTGTCGGTTTGCCGAATGTCGGAAAATCAACACTTTTTAATGCTTTAACACAAACAATTGCGGCGCAGGCGGCGAACTTTCCGTTTTGCACGATTGAACCGAACACCGGCAGGGTGGCTGTGCCGGATAAGCGTTTGGATAAATTGGTGGAAATGGTGCAACCGAAAAATATTGTGCCGACGCAGTTAGAATTTGTGGATATTGCCGGCTTGGTCAAAGGGGCGTCCAAAGGGGAGGGGCTCGGTAACCAATTTTTGGCGAATATCAGAGAAACAGACGCCATTATCCACGTTTTGCGCTGTTTTGAAGATGAGAATATTACGCACGTTGAAGGAAGTGTCAATCCGGTGCGCGATGCCGATATCGTAAAAACAGAATTGATGATTGCCGATTTGGAATCGCTTGAAAAACGAATCGATGTTTTGCGTAAAAAAGCCAAAGCCGGCGATAAAGACGCGGCGGTCAGTGTGCGCGTAATGGAGCCGATTATTGAAGCGTTGCAACAAGGAAAGCCGGCTCGTTCGGCAGCGCCGGATGAAGCCGATAAAGAGGCGCTTAAATGCTATAAAATGCTGCAATTATTGACTTCTAAGCCGGTTTTGTATGTATGTAATGTTGATGAAAGCTCGGCGGCGGAAGGAAATGCGTTTTCAAAAGCGGTGGAAGAAATGGCAAAGGCCGAAGGTGCAGAAAGTGTAGTGATTTCCGCCGAAATCGAATCCGAAGTGGCGCAACTCGAAAGTGAAGAAGAAAAAACAGAGTTTCTGTCGGCTTTAGGTTTGGAAGAAACCGGTTTGGCCAAAATTATTCACGCCGGATACAATCTGCTCGGCTTACAAACGTATTTTACCGCCGGTCCGAAGGAAGTGCGGGCGTGGACCTTTGTCAAAGGGATGAAAGCGCCGCAATGCGCCGGTATTATTCACTCGGATTTTGAACGCGGTTTTATTCGTGCCGAAACGATTTCGTATGATGATTATGTCAAATTTGGCGGCGAACAAGGGTGTCGCGATGCCGGTAAAATTCGTTCCGAAGGCAAGGAATACTTGGTGCGGGACGGCGATTTGATGAACTTTTTGTTCAACGTGTAGGCGGGGTATTTTTCTTCAATATTTTTTGTTGACATATAGCGATATAATAAGTGGACTATGACATTATATACATATTCACTAAAAAAAATCGCTTATGGAACAAAAAATGAAAACAATCGGTCTCATCGGCGGTATAAGCTGGGAATCGACCGTGACGTATTATCAGGTTATTAACCGAACGATTGAAGAAAAACTCGGAGGTCTGCATTCTGCCAAGATTTTGCTTTACAGCGTTGATTTTGATGAGATTGAGTGCTATCAGGCAAACAATGAAAGGGAGAAAAGTGCCGAAGTTTTGGGACTTGCGTCCCTTCGTTTGCAATGTGCCGGTGCCGATTGTATTGTGATTTGCACAAATACGATGCACAAGGTTGCACCGCAAATACAACTGTTTATCTCTGTGCCTTTGTTGCATATTGCCGAGATGACCGCGGAAGAACTTAAAAAGGCAAGCATCGCAAAAGTCGGTCTTATCGGCACAAAATATACTATGACCGAAGACTTTTATCGCGGCAAAATCGAAAAAGCCGGTATTGAGGTTGTTGTGCCCGATGAGCAAGATGTGGCGTATGTCAATCACGTTATTTACGATGAACTGTGCCGCGGGAAAATTTATCAGGAATCGCGTGACGGGTTTTTGAATGTGATTTCTAAGTTACATGCGGCCGGTGCGCAAGGAGTTATCCTCGGTTGCACGGAAATCGGTTTGTTGGTCGGCGATGCCAAAACGACAATTCTGCTGTTTGACACAACGTTGATTCACGCACGCAAGGCCGCTTTGTTTGCACTTGGTAAATAAAGATTGCCGATTAAAAAATCCGCCGAAAGCTGTATGCTTTTCGCGGATTTTTTTGTGCGGATTTGCAGATAGATATATCCAAAATGTGCTTGACTTCTTTTGCTGTCTGTCTATAATTGCCGACAAATAGAGTTTTTAGTATATTATTATTCACAAAAATTATTCACTTTTTATGAAACAGTATTATGTGCAATTTGAACCACAGAGCAAGATGTTTTATGTGCCTGGTTCAATGATTAGTGATTGTATTCAGCAGGAGAAAATTCCGCTGATTGAGTTCACGAGAGGTCAGTATCGTCGTTTGGGGTGTGAGCCGCCTGCCGCAGATGCGCCGGTTATCGGCTTTTTGATGGGGCGTAGCGGGGATTGTTATTCAATCAACTGGAACTATGCGTCAGCACTTGTTCAAACCGGTGCTCGGGTGGTCTTTTTGACCTATCCTCACTGTTCAGTGCAGTTGCAGCAATGTCAAGGACTTGTGTTACCCGACGGTGCGTTTGAATTATCCGAACAGTTTTACACCGATCCGCGTGATGATGAGAAATATCGTTCACTGCGCAATATGGCGTATGATGTGTGCATTCGGACGGCTGTGGAAAATAAACTTCCGATTTTAGGTATCTGTGACGGTGCGCAGATGGTTGCCGGTGCGTTCGGTCTCAAACTGTATCGCAATTTCAGCTATGTTGAAACGCCGATTGACCATTATGTGCAAAAGCCGGAAGCTCATCGGCTGAACGTTTTTCCCGATACGCCGTTGGCGCGGATTTTCGGAGGCGACAACCTGTTCTTTGTGAACTCTCGTCATCACGGGTTGGTTGCTCCTGTGCGTGTGCAGCGTGAAGTGTGGGCTGATGCGCATCAATCCAGACCGGAAAATGTGGTGTTGCCGCTCGATTTTTACGCTGAAGCCAATGACGGCACGCCGGAGGCCTGGGGCAATGCCGAAAAACATATCTTGTGCGTGCAATGGCATCCGGAAGATATGGCTGCCGCCGGTGATGAAAAGATGCAGGCCATCTATCAGTGGCTTGTCGATGAAATTGTCACAAAGTGCTAATATTTAAGAACAAAAAGCTGTCGGATTGAAACCGGCGGCTTTTTGTTTTGCGGGGGAGGTGATTTTAATCTTTACAAATTAAATAAAATTGCGCATTATACTTGCAGACTATGATTGATATAACCGAAAAACGTTGCAAGGAGTTCGGAAATGAGAGTATTTTATGCGGCATTGGCTATGATAATGCAGATAATGTCTGCTCAAGCGGCTATTCCGTCACAAGAACAACCGCGTGAAGCGAAACTCTATGATTTCAGCGAAGAATTGATAAATGCGGTGGAAAATTGTTCTGAATATGAAACGGAATTTTCGGTTAAGGATACGCCATACGCGCATTTGGGTGATTTTATGGGTAAAATGCCGTCAAAATCAAAGTTCGAAATTTATTATCACGACAGAAATATATGCCGGATGCGCTTCCGCTTTATTGCGCTCGGACAGGGCGAAACCCGTTTTAATTGTCGCTTAAACGATGAACAGCGCGCGCTGATTGTGCAAGCTATGCGCGATAAATCAACCGAAGAATATGTGATTACGTTGCCGACAGAAGATGAAAGAGATTGCAGCGGTTGCTCAAGTGCCGTAACATTCAGCGGTAATTTGTTTGATACGACCTTGGCGATGATTAAGCCGAAAGCATGTGCTGAACTGCATATTATGCCGACAAAAGATGAAATTGAGGCGGCGCGTGTCTATACCAAAACTTTTTCGCCGAATTTTCATGAAGCACTTAAAAAATGTGTGCCAGCCAAAGGAGAAGATGCAAACCATTATCAAATTCTCGGTGTAGAAATTCTCGGCAAGACAGACAAGAACAAATGCCGGATAAAGTTTGCCGATTTTGAAATGACGGCAGATCCGCAGATGTTTAAATCTTTAGCAACTGTTGAGGATTTGCAACGTGCCCTGCTGCGAAAGTTGGATGAAGCAAAATATGATTATGAAGCCAAATATGATAGCACCGGTTTGCTGTTTGGGTTGGATGCCTGTCGAAAAAATGGCGGATTTTATGATGCGGGTGAAAATATTTTTATGCACGGAAATATTCAGGCACGCAACGGTTTGAAAGCCAAGCGTTCGCGCGAAATTTGTGAAGTTGTTTTGAAAAACACGGTGGAAATCGCCGATGTGTTTTATCGTGACTATACGATGAAGTGCAATGTTCCTGTTTCGCAAATTGATTCGTTGACGGCAATGTATGCTCATTTGCTTGAAGAAAACGGTGCGCAATCCGAAGAAGATAAAAACGGCATATTCTATGCGACGGAAGTGCATTATACGCCTGAAACGGGTAAGGCAGATGCGGAGATTTTGGCTAAAGTGCGTGATTACGGATATTGCCACAATAAATTGCCGCTCGACCCGATTAAAATCGAACGTGAGAATTTTACTTATAGCAATTCTTTGCCGACCAAATAAAAAATACTTGATTTAGCAACGCATCTGCTTTATAATTTAACAAGATTTTATCATTATCTTGAAAATTATTCTTTTTTAATACCGTTTAAGGAGACGGTTTATGTATTGTTATGTATTTAAAAGTTAAAGGTACTGTTGTGGCGATGAATCCTTCTCGCTTTCTGAAAAATGGGTATGACCTTTTGCTTGATGTGCAAGAAGTTGATGCCCCCTCTAAAGTAAAAGAGGCTATGCTGTGCAAAAGAATCGTGTTTGAGGGTATTTACTGTGACGAACCGTTTTTCGTCGGAGATGAAATATCGTTCTTTTACCGTGAGGATTTGGGACCACGCCGCTTTAAGGCAAAAGTTCTGTCCTCGCACCAACTGTTTGTTAATATGACATCAATGTTGGGAACAGAGAATCCTTTAAATGTATTTTAGCTATACGGCTGTCGGATTTTTATTCGGCAGCCGTATAGCTATTCTTGCTCTTTGAGTTCTTCTTTAATGCGTTGTTCTAAGTCGGCGATTTTTAAACTTAAACTTTTATCGGCACCGGCTTTGCGGGCATTTTTGAGTTGTCTTTGCGCTGTTTCCAAATTATCTATGGCATAACTGTATTCGGCTGCGGCATAATAAGATGCGGCCGGTTGATTATTCATATCATAAGCGCGTGCCAAAAGTTGCCAACCGAACGGCGTGTCTGCGCTATGCAAAGATTTTTGCAACAAAGAAACAGCGCGCTGAATTTCACTTGAGGACGGAGAACTCTCTAAAATCGCGTGCGCCAAACTTGTTTGCAACAGATAGTTGTCTGGTAGTAGTTCTAACGCGCGGGTATAAGATAAAATGCTTTTTTTGACTTGCCCGCTTTCAAACAAAAATTGCGCTTTTTGTTCGTGAAAATAAGGATTTGCCGATTGTTCTTTCAGTAAACCGTCAATTAAATGCAAAGCGCGCGTGATGTCGCCGCTGCGAAATGCTAAAATGGCGTGCGCGTAGTGTGCCGCAGCGGAATTGTCGCCCGTCGGATACAGTCGATAGACTTTGTCTTTATCAAGCAAAAAGGCGGCAAGCTTGGCTTTTATCATCTTAAATTTGCCGTCTAATCGATGAGATGCCGGATTGCGGTTGTTTTTTGTAACTTCCGTAAAATGAGAAATTCGCTCGTTGGTCAACGGGTGTGTGCGAAAATACGAATTTTCTTCAATACCGCTCAATGCATTTTTCTGCTTGATTTTTTTCATAAAATTGAGAAGGCCTTGCGTCGATTGACCGGTTGCGTTCAGCAGTTTGACCGCGCTTTCATCGGCACTGCGCTCTTCTTGAATCTGATAATTCAGCATACTGTTCAGTGCTGAGTTCTGCGAGCCGAGAATAACAGCCATAGCCGCATCACCGCGTCCTGTTGATACGGCAGCGGCTCCGGCGGCTATCATTGACCCGAGCATAATGTATTTCATCTTTTGCAGTTTCAGCTTTTGGCGCACAATATGACCGCCCAAAATGTGACCGGTTTCGTGGGCTAAAATACCGGAAAGCTCATTGACGTTGCGCGCTTCTATCAAAGTGCCGGTATGCACAAACATATTATTGCCGTCACTGACAAAAGCATTCAACGAATTATCACGCACAATGTAGATTTTATCGGCGTCAAAAGACAAACCTGCGGATTTGTAGAGCGGACGCACGATTGCTGCCAAAAAGTTTTGGGTTTCGGCATCGGAAATCAATGTAATGTCATCAGCATTCGCCGATTTGCAGAACAAACCGGTTGTCAGGAATATTGCGATAACCGTAATCAGCCGAGCAATTTTTGCCACCATGATTTTTTCTCCGGCTTTGCCGCTTCCGGCTCTTTAGTTTGCACGGATGCGCCATTGTCGCGATAATTACCGTTGCGGCGCGGTTTGCGTCCGCGATTGTTACGGCGGAAGCGGAAACGACGGTCATTGTCGTTTTCTTCCGTCGGTTCTTCCGGAACTTCTGTTTCTTCCTCTTCGTCGCAGTTGTCGCTTTCATAGCAAGTAGCGGCTACATCTTTAGTGACGGAATTGATGATTTGCAATTTTTCGCGCGAGATTTTGAAATCAGACACATCTTTCATTCCCGTATCTCCGGCGATAATGATTTGTAAATCGTAATTTTCTTCCAATTCTGCGAGTTGTTTGCGCTTTTGATTGAGCAAATATGCGGCAAAATCAACCGGCACGCTGACTGTCAGTTTAACACTGCGGTTGCGCACGCCTTCGCTTTCAATGGCTCGCAAAACAAGGGTTGCACCGGATTCTATCGTGCGAGTGACACCGCGGCCGTGGCAATACGGGCACGGTTCGTAGTTGCTTTCCATAAATGACGAGTGCATTCGCTGACGCGAGATTTCTAACAATCCGAAGATGCTCATTTTAGCAATTTGAATGCGCGCGCGGTCATCTTTCATTGCTTCTTTCATACGCCGTTCGACCGCAACATTGTTTTGTTGCTCATACATATCGATAAAGTCAACCACAATTAAACCGGCCAAATCGCGCATTTTGAGCTGTTTGGCAATTTCATCGGCTGCTTCCAAATTGGTTTTGAGAGCGGTTTCTTCGATATCTTTTTCTTTGGTGGCACGGCCGGAGTTGACATCAATCGAAACCAGTGCTTCGGTCGGATTAATCACCAAATAACCGCCGGATTCAAGCTGAACCACCGGATTATGCAATTTGTCAAGCTGTGCTTCAACCTGAAAACGCTGAAATACCGGAACATCACCCGGTTTGCGGCAACGAATGTGCTTCAAATTGTGCGGTGACAGGATTTTAACAAAATTACGCGCTGTTTGATAGGCTTCATCACCGTCAATAATCACTTCGGCAATATCCTTGGTATACATATCGCGCAGCGCACGTTTAATCAGATTACCTTCTTCATAGATAATAGCCGGTGCCGGATTGCGCAACGCGCCATAGCGAATCGCGTTCCAAGTGCGAATAAGGTAGTTGTAGTCGCGAATAATATCGGCTTCCGTTTTATCTTCGCCGGCGGTACGGATAATCAGCGACATATCAGCATTAAGCGGCAGATTCTTCATTACCGCTTTCAAGCGCTTGCGGTCATTGGCGTTGGTAATTTTGCGTGAAACGCCGCCGCTTTTGATGCGATTCGGCATCAAAACGCAATATCTGCCGGCAAGTGACAAATAAGTCGTGCAGGCGGCACCTTTGTTACCGCGTTCTTCTTTGACGATTTGCACCAACAGGGTTTGACCTTCTTTAATTACGTCTTGAATAGTGCTGCGGTGAAACAGTTTTCGCGCTTTTAACAATTTGCGTTGTAAATCAAAATTGTATTCACCGATGTTAACATCATCAAGGTCATCATCCGAATCCAAGTCATCATCAATTTCGTCTTCAATGCAATCATTTTCCAAGCCGGCGGCTTCTGCTAATGTTTGCGTTGCTTTTTTGCGATCACGCGGGCGACGGGTAGCGCGGCGACGACGATGCGTTTTGCTTTCTGTCGACGGGTTTTCCGCTTCGGCGGAATCATCGGTCGGGTCGTCTGTGTTTTGCTCGACAGAACCGGTAGAAGTGATTTCTGTAACAGATGCCGTATTTTCCGTTACAATCGGTGTTTGTTCTTCGGGGTTAGATATTGTTTCGATTGTGTCTGCGTCATTTTCTGCGTGCAGATAATCATCGTTTTCCGGTTCGGCATTCTGCACCGGTTCGAGTTGTGCTTCTTCAATTTCGTGCGCTTGTTCTGCTTCTAAGCGGCGTTGAGCTTCTTTGGCTTCTTTTTCGGCTTTGTAGCGTGCTTTTTCGGCTTCGCGCTCTTTAATATAACGGATTTTACCGTTGATAATTTCATCAACTTCGGCATCAACTTCTTTCATAACTTCTTCCGAAACGTTGTAATAATCCGGATGAATTTCGTTAAACGCCAAAAAACCGTGACGATTACCGCCGTAATCTATAAAAGCGGCTTGCAGTGACGGTTCGATTCGTATCACTTTGGCTGTATAAATATTTCCTTTGATTTGTTTGCGTGAAGAAGATTCAAATTCAACATCTTCCACTTTGTTTCCATCAACGATAACAACGCGTGTTTCTTCCGGCTGCGTGTCATCAATTAACATTCTTTTTGTCATTATAAACCTCATACTGTAGCTTGTCCGCTTTGGGCGTGACAAGGATTATTACGGGTTCAAACAGGCAATACAAATAAAAACATACCGCAAAATAACGGCAAAAATACCGTTTACGATTAAATTGTCCTTTGTGACCTCGGCCGTTTTTACGCTTGTTCTTCTTGGTTATTTGAAAAGCGGCGGAGGGTGTTGTTTAAACCCAAACTGTTGTCATCTTCGGCGCTGCGCCTTGCCTTCATGTCTCATTCACTATAACTTTCAGTTCGGCAGGCGCGACCGATAATTCTTTGTTAGAATAGAT
>CAMAJR010000055.1 GCA_945835885.1 uncultured Alphaproteobacteria bacterium | reverse complement strand
TCGAACCTCTTTTATCGAGGGTTCAAATTCCTACGCTCTCTTTTTACAAAAAAAAATGCCCTTTATGGGGCATTTTTTGCTAATGGCGGATAGAGAGGGATTGTCCTCGCTCGTAACTCGCTCGTGACCTGCGTCGCCTATCAGCTTTCGCTGACCGGCATACTTCCGTCTGCCGGCGGCTCCTTGTCGAACCTCTTTTATCGAGGGTTCAAATTCCTACGCTCTCTTTTTACAAAAAAAATGCCCTTTATGGGGCATTTTTTGCTAATGGCGGATAGAGAGGGATTCGAACCCTCGATACCCTTTAGAGGTATACACGATTTCCAATCGTGCGCCTTAGGCCACTCGGCCATCTATCCGTAGATGATGCAAATTTTCGCATCTGTGTTTGTATAAACCGATATTTTATTTTTAGCAAGCATTTTTTTTATGATAAACATTATTTTAAGATTACGCAATTATAATAAGCAACCATAAATCTATATCGTGAGGTAATAAATGAAACCTAAAAATATTTTATTGCTGATGCTTTTTTCTCTTATTTTAAGCACTTGCACCGTAATTGACCCGCCGAGCAAACTGACCGAATGGCGCGAATCGCGGCCGTATAATCCGATAATCCGGCAAAATGCCGATGGAACAACTCAACAATATAAACCGGTTGCAATACCAAATACCGCGTCATCTTTCCGGCGATAAATACCAAAAGATTTTTACACATAATGCTGTTTATAAACATTATTTTAACACTTTAGGTTTATCGTAGAAACAAAGAAATTTATACTTTAAGGTGTCAAATGAAATACAAAAGTTTATTGTTCACGGGGTTGTGCGCCTTGGTTTTTGTCGGTTGCGCGGTCATTGACCCGCCGAGCAAACTGACCGAATGGCGCAAAACACGTCCGTATGCGTGTTGTCATGAAGAAGCGACCATCAATGTTTATGACCAAAACGGTTTATATTCTTTGCCGGGGTGTGTTAACCCGTGCGATACATTTCCGATGGTTGAAGACAACAAATATTATACCGGCGAAGTGGTGTATGAGAATCTGAACACGCGCGTTTTGGCATATTGCCGCGGCACACCGGAACAAATCGAATATTGTGTCAGCCGACTTGAGGGCTCGTGCTATGTTCCGCTTGCCGAAGTGCCGAAGGTTGCGGCAAAATTCGATAAACTAAAGCGCGGCGTTTATCCGGAACGTCGTTGGCATGAAGGAGACGTAGTGCCGAGGTGGTAAAATGTTAGCGCGCATAAATACGATTGCTTTTAACGGATTAAACACGCTCGATGTGGATTTGCAATTACAAATTTCATCGGGTATTCCGGCTTTTAATATTGTCGGTTTGCCGGATAAAACGATTGCCGAAAGCAAAGAGCGCGTGCGCGCTGCGCTCAACACCATGGGCGTAGAGCTTCCGGCCAAGCGCATCACCATAAATTTGGCACCGGCGGATTTGCTCAAAGAGGGTTCGCATTTTGACTTGCCGATTGCGCTTGCTTTGCTTGCCGGTATGGGTATTGTGCCGATGGAAGATGTGGCAAATTATGTGGTTATCGGTGAATTGGGGCTTGACGGTTCGATTATGCCGGTCAACGGCGCATTGCCGGTAGCGATTCACGCAAACCGTAGCGGCAAAGGTCTGATATGTCCGGAAACACAGGGCGGCGAAGCGGTTTGGTCCGGCTTAAAAGAAATTATTGCCGCACCGACATTGTTGGCTCTTATCAATCATCTTAAAGGCGTTCAACAATTACCGCAACCGCAAATTAAACGCAAAAAAACAAAAGTTTCCGATTTGGATATGTCTGATGTTAAAGGACAAGAAACTGCTAAGCGCGCGTTAGAAATTGCCGCGGCAGGCGCGCATAATCTCTTGATGGTCGGCACACCGGGCGCAGGAAAATCTATGCTTGCCTCACGACTCGTTACGATTTTACCGCCGCTCACAACCGAAGAAGCACTTGAAACGTGTATGATTCATTCGATTGCCGGCGAACTTAAAAACAGCGAAATCAGCTTTGAACGGCCTTATCGCGACCCACACCACAGCGCTTCGACACCGGCGCTTATCGGCGGCGGACGCAAAGGTGTTCCGGGCGAGATTTCATTGGCGCACAACGGCGTTTTGTTCTTAGACGAATTGCCGGAGTTTAACCGCTCAACCTTAGAAGCCCTGAGGCAACCGATAGAAACCGGGTATGTAACGATTTCGCGTGTGCATTGCCATACACAATATCCGGCGAATTTTCAGTTGGTGGCGGCGATGAATCCTTGTCGGTGCGGCTATTTGGGGCAAAGCGGACAAGAATGCTCGCGCGCGCCGAAATGTGCCGAAGAATATCAATCACGAATATCCGGTCCGCTGATGGACAGGTTTGATATTCATATTCAAGTTCCGCCGGTCAGTCCGTGGGATATGGCGGAAGTCAAAAAAGGCGAAACATCGGCGGTTATCCGTCAACGCGTGGTTGCTGCGCGACAAATACAGCAACAAAGATTTATTGAGATGGGATATCCGCACTTGCGAACAAATTCTCAGCTCAAAGGAGATATTTTGGAAGAAGCCGTTAAATTAGATGATGCGGCAAAGACCCTACTGGTCGGATTTGCCGAAAAGATGAAGATGTCTGCTCGCGCTTATCATCGCACTTTAAGGTTAGCCAGAACAATTGCGGACTTGCAAAATGAAAAAAATGTGTCTAAACTGCACATAGCTGAGGCGTTGTCATACAGATATGTTATGCCGTCAAAACAGGTATAGGAGAAAACAGATGAAGAAACAAACAAAAATATTTTACGCATTGACCGTGGCTCTCGGAATAAGCACGGCTCTTGCGGGAATTGCGGCGGCCGATGCCGATATTCAGGTTCGAGCATACACGCCGCAAGCGGTCGTCAGGCCGCAACCGCTTGTTGCCGCACCGCAGCCGGTTTATGTTAAAGAACCGGTCGCCGTTGAAGAACAAAAACCGGAAATTATCTATCATTCAGCGCCGGTAGAACCGGCACCACGTCCGGTTACGGGTGTTCCGCAACCGATTTATCTGACTTCGCCGACACCGCCGCCGGCCGCAAATTTGGCACAAAAAACTTGTAATAAAGGTTGCAATAAATGCAAAACAGGCGGCTGTTCACAACCGGCTCCGATGCCGTGTCAAACAGGCGGCTGTCCGCAACCGGCTCCTGTAATTATACAAGAACCTGCTCCTGAACCGATGCCGTGTCAAACGGGCGGATGTCCGCAACCGGCTCCTGTAATTATACAAGAACTTGCTCCTGAACCGACACCGCTCTATCTCCAAAAACCATGCGAAGCAACCGGTGAATGCAACCGCGTTCCACCACCGGATAAAGACGGCAGCTTGTTCCCAGGCGGCGAATGCCGTAATTGTGCCGGCGGCAAAAAGCCGGTAGAACAACCGATACAGCAGGAACAACCAATACAACCGGAACCTTGTGTTGAGTGCGCTCAACCGCAACCGGTCGTTATGCCGGTTATACAACGTAACTGTTGCCAAATGGCTCCGATTGCGCTTGACCACGTTGATTTTCGTATCAAAGAAAAATTCTCCGATGGTTTATACAGCAATCGAATCGGACAATACCGTTTTCGTATTTTCGGTTGTCGCCGTATGAATAAAGATGCACGCCTTAACAGCGGTCGCATTATGGAGAAAAACATCAACTTCCAAAAGTATTTTGAAGAAGCTGTTGACAGTTGCTATAAAGTTTTACCGGCGCCGCGTGATTTGTGTCTGCAAGCCGTTCCGACCGAATTGCCGGAATATATCTTAACCGCGGAAATCACCGATTATTTTATGAACATCTGCGATGAATTTGACTGGGGTAAAACCGAAAAGAAAGAACAACGCAGCGGTAATTCTGAAATTACGATTACATGGCGTTTGATGGATTTAACCAAAAATACCGTATATTGGAAAGGCGAAACTTCCGGTTATGGCGAAATCTACGACGGCGAGCCGGACGGCGAAGTTAAGCTGATTGAACGCGCCTTTGCCGATGCTGCCTCAAATTTGAGCGCAATGACCGGCTTTGAAGACCAACTGATGCAACGTGTTCCGGCTGAAACAATTTCGGCGCAACGTTATGCCATTATTGAAGAAGAACGTGCAATTAACCCGATTAAATGCGGTTACCGTAAAGAATATGAATGCGCCAGCAGCTGCGTGATTACGGGGCCGGATTCCGATGTATCAAAATGTCAGCAGACCTGTGGTTGCACAACCTGCGTTGAGCCGCAACCGACACCGGTTACAACCGATTGCACCAAGCTCAATGAAGAAGGTATTGCCGTTCCGGTTCCGTGTGACACTCCGGTAGAAACAGGCAAAGTGGAAGAAATTCCTGTTCAAGTGACCGCTCAAAGCTGCTATGACGAAACCGGCAACTTTGTCGAGAGCGCAACTTGTAAAGTTGTTGACGATACTTGGATTGACACCGGCGATGTGCGTGCACTCGATAATTTGTGCGTCACGACGGCAAATCCGTGTAGCCAACTGACACCGGAAACAATGTATCGTTTGCGTTCTTCCGTGGTTCAAATTGAAGGTGCTCACGGCAAAAAAGGCGCCGGCTTGTTGATTTCGGACAGATATATTCTGACTTCAGGCGATTTGATTGACCAAAGTGCCAATTCTTACAGAGTTAAAACTATTCGCAATGCGGAATTAAATGCCCGTGCCGTGCGTATCAACCCGAGCAAAGATACGGCTTTACTGATGCTTGACCAAAGCGTTGAATACACCCCGCTTGCCTTAAAGTTGAGCTTGCCGGAAGTTAATCGCAGCGGATTTTTGACACTCGGTCTTTTAGATGTCAATGACTTTAAGGACGGTGAAGATTATCTTGAAAACAGTGCAAAAATCGCCGGCTATCGCTATACCGAAGATAAAGGGGCCGAAGTTTTGGTGAACACCTTTATTCAAAACGTAACGGTCGGCGGAGCTTTATTCTACAAAGACTGCACGGTCAACGGTATGGCTCATTCCGGCATCAGAACAAATGACGGACTTGATGTCTATATTCCGACCGAAACCGCATTGCGCAGCTTGGGTATCAGCATTTGCGGACAAGAATATGTAGCGGAAAGCCCGTGGCAACAAACGGTTTATAAACCGGTCACCACACAAATCACCATAATTCCGCAAGCACCGGAAGTTATGGCACCAGAAGACAGAAAATAATGATAAAGCCCTGCTTTGACTTTCATAAATTAAAGCGGGGCGTTCATCGCAAAGGAGAAAAATAAATGCATATTATAAGCGAAAAAGGCCGGTCGATGATTGAGATGCTCGGTGTCTTAGCTATTATCGGCGTTTTGACCGTCGGCAGTTTGAGCATCATCGGCAAAGCACGCCAGCAATATACCATCACGCAAATCTTAAGTGAAACCACGACATTAGCGTCAAATGCCCGTAAAATGACTTGCGATTACGACGATGCTTACGGTTCATACACCAATATGTTGTATCGCTCTGACGCTTACCCTGACGGTGTTACGGTAGAAAAAGACAACGGTAAAGCCACAAAATTTATCTTAACATCAGATACGGAGTTGGCAATCGAATCCGTTAATGACAACGCCGCTTTTCAAGTCATTTTGAGCAATATTCCGAATCCGGCGTGTGTTGCCGTTATGACAGCGGATTGGAATTCTAACAGCTTAATCAGCGCTTCTGCCGGTGTAGAGGGTGAAGGCACAGCCAAAACAGTCGAATTAGATAATGCGGCAACAGCATGCAGCAGTGCAAGCCCGACATTAACATTAACTTTTAGCGGTTGCTTACGCGCCGACCAAACTGAAGGAGAATAAATTATGAAAAAAAATTATAAAGAACAATCCGGTCGTTCTATGATTGAAATGCTTGGCGTATTGGCTGTTATCGGGGTTTTAACCGTTGGCGGTTTCAGCTTAGTCAGCAAAGTTTCAACCGCACATAAGGCAAATGTTACGATTGATGAAATCGGCACGCTTGCCAATAAGGCCCGAATGGTTTTTCACGAATATGTGTTGGATAAAAAGAGAAATGACCAAACGCCTGCGCTGAATTTCAGCACTTTTAACGCATATTTGGCCAATGCCAAAGCGTTTCCGGCATCATTGGAAGCCAATGACGACGGCTTCCTCAGCCAAAACGATATTCAATACAACCTGCAACATATTACGAGCAGTACAAATGTTGATTATTTTTACATCAAAATTTCGCAGCTGGATAACGAAATGTGTATGACAATAGCTCAATCCACATGGGGTTCGCCGTCACTCAACGGCTATGTCGGTATATGCGTCGGTTCGGATTGCGGTGACAACGGCGGCGTTGTCGGCTCATCAAAAGGAACATATTTTGCCAAAGGCGGTGCCAAGCTCTCATTAGATGACTCAGCAAGCGCTTGCACCGGCGGAACAGAAAACACTGTTTATCTGACTTTCCGCTAATATTCGGCAAGAGAAAAAAGCAAAAGGTCCGGAAGGAATATCCTTCGGGACCTTTTTACTTGTAGCACTAAATCAAAAAAACTTAACACAGCAGACCACAAACGCGCCGATGGCCGCGACTTCAAACACCACAGAGAAATACAGTGCCGCGCGGGCAAAGAGGTATTGTCTGGCATACTTAAACGGAATATCCTCAAACTTGACAACCGCTACCACCAACAATACGGAAAATACCGCGTGCAAAACCGTGTGTGCAAAGATAATCGCAATATCTAACCACGACCAAACACACACATCAAGCATTGCCGTCAAAAAGCTTGCCGACAGCAACAAACAGACGGGATACCACAGATAGCTCGAGAAGGCTCTGATTTTAAGTTTTTCATAATACTTGCTGTCCAAAACACCGTTAAACAGCACTAACGCGGCTACTGCCAACGTTTCAATAATTGTAAGAAACTGAACCATAATTGTAAAATATTTGCGCAGAATATACGCGCATCTTCTTATTTTGTCAACAGGGTATTTGATAAATATTTGAAATTTGCATTTTTACGGATATAGTAATCACGAACAAACATGGAGTGAACAAATGTTTTCGGAAAAATGGAATTATCGTTTTTTAGAATTGGCCGAATTGATTTCTACTTGGTCAAAAGACCCGTCGACCAAAACCGGTGCGGTTGTCGTGGGGCCGGACAAAGAAATTCGCGCCACCGGCTACAACGGTTTTGTGCGCGGAGTTACCGATGATGTGCCGGAACGTTTGGAACGCCCGACAAAATACGACTTTTTTGAACACGCCGAACGTAACGCCGTTTTCAACGCCTGTTTAACCGGAACTTGTCTTAAAGGTTGCACGGTTTATTGCACGCTTACCCCTTGCACCGATTGCGCCCGCGCCATTATTCAGGCCGGCATCAAAACGGTTGTAACCTACGAATATAAAGCCGACATCAATGACCCGAAAAACACTTGGCGCGACAAATTGCTCTATTCGGCAGAAATGTTTAAAGAAGCCGGCGTAACTTACATCGAACTGCCTAAAAAATAATATCGAAACTATTCTCTTGAACGTCTTTAAATCAATATAATCGGCAATATATTATGTGTCGATGAAGTAAAACGATGAGGAGATAAGATTATGAAAATTTTGATAGCGGACGACCACGCGCTGTTTCGCGACGGTTTGGCACTGAGATTAGAAGAAATTGCGCCCGATGCTGTTATTGCACAGGCATCAAGCTATGCGCAAGTGTTTAAAATACTTAAAACAGAACCCGATACCGATGTTTTGATTTTAGATATTGAAATGCCGGATTTGCCGTGGCTTGAAAGTTTAAGACAAATACGGCAAGCAGCGCCAAAAACAAAAATAATTGTTATTTCCGCTTCCGAAGACAGCCGCACCGTGCGCACCGTTTTAGCAACCGGCGTGAAGGGATATATTCCGAAACGCTCTGAAATTAAGGTAATAAACAATGCCCTAAAATTGATTATCGAAGGTGGCAGTTATGTTCCGCCGAATTTGCTTGAAAACGCGTCGCAAAATACGATAAGCGGACGCAATATCGGCATAAAAACTCTAACGAATCGGCAGTCTCAGGTTTTAGATTTAATCGCGCAGGGAAAATCCAACAAGCAAATCGCCTACGATATAGGTGTATCCGAATCGACCGTCAAACTACACATCAACGCCCTTTTGCGCTCTTTGCACGTCAGTAACCGCACACAAGCGGTTGTAACAGCACAAAAAATCGGTCTGATTTAAGCAACTCTGTCTATCCTCAAAAAATTAATTGACAAAATTTTTGAAAATGATATTATAGCGGCAGATACTATATTATTTACTCAAATTATGAAAAAAGAATCTTATCGTAAAGCGATTGTTATCGGCTCTCCTCAAAAAGAGGCATACGGATTAATTACTGTCCGTGTGCGTTTCAGAGGTAAGTTCTCCAAACGTATGACCGCCAGCTTTATTAACGGCAATCCCGATGCTGCCGATTTAAAGTGTGGCGATGAAGTCTGGGTGCATTCGGGCAACGGCGATGCCGGACCGATTATCAGACATAACCTTCTCGTGCGCCTTTGGGTGCTTATACGGTATTAACGTCAAACTTAAATTATTAAATTATGTCAGACTTTGAAGCAGGATCACCAATGTCTCGGGCTGTTGTCGTCAGCAAAGAAATTGATAACAACGTGGTCAAACTTCAAGTTCGGTATCACCGAAAAAGCATTTTTGCCGGCAAACGCAAGAAGTTCTTGGTCACCGTAAAAAATGTAAATGAAAATTCACTGTATCATCTGCAGAAATTCTTATCAGCCAAACGTTTGGAACCGGGTGATGAAATTTTTGTTGCCCCATACGGTGAAGAATGGTGTGACCCCGTTTTTCACAACTATTTACAACGTAAGTGGAATTTGACATTTGCATAAATGTAATCTAAAAAAAGTCCTCTTTGTGTTTATGGCACAGAGGGGATTTTTTTCGTTTGACAAAATTCTTTTACCATACTATACTGTCCGTATATTCAAAATAATTCAGATATTTATTCATTTCAAAAACATATAATTATGAAACAGTTTTACAAGTATTTGGCAATCGGGTTGGTTATTGCCGTCGCTACCGCGTTAGCAATCTGCTATGGCGTTTGGAGTTCACAAAGTCTGCAGCGATTTATTTGGTTTATCATCGTGACCATCGGTTGCATAAGCATCGGTAACTATTTATCTAAGCCGGATTATAAGGAGTGCAATAACCCGAAAGGCAAAACCGATGGCGACAAAGTAGCATTCCGCAAGATGACCAAGGGCGAGCAAATCGGTGTTATCATTCAAGTGGTTATCGGCTGTATTATCCTCGGTACATTGGTTTGGACCATCGGTTACGGTGTATCTTGCTTGTTCGGATGGAATCCGGACTTTGGAGAGATGCATTTGCTTTACGGTATCGGTGCAATAGCAATTATTTGCCTTGTATTCTATACTGTTTGTGCAATTTGGAGTTTTGTCCTCGATGTCATCCATAATTGTCGGTTTGCGCGTGATACATTGAAATCGGTATTGATATGGATTATCGTTGTTATTTGCAGTTTAGCTGTTGCCGGAACAATACTATACTTTTTGTTCCCGCTGGCCTTGAGATTCTGAAAAAAATTAAAAGCGTCGTTCTTAACTGAGCGACGCCTTTAATTTATTGTGCACATTATTTTACTGATTAAGCTTTTGCTTGTTTTGCAATAATCGACTTTTTAATTTGTTTGGCTTCTTCAGTCAATTTTGTGTTTGAAGTTGAGGTCAAGAAAGAATCCAAACCACCGTTATGTTCGATAGAACGCAACGTTTTAGAACAAACTTTGAGCTTAAATACTTTGTTCAAAACTTCACTGAACAAAGAAACAACTTGCAAGTTCGGCATAAAGCGACGGCGGGTTTTATTGTTAGCGTGGCTGACATTATTGCCGCTCTGAACGCCTGTGCCTAAGATATCACATTTTTTAGACATTTTTTTAATTCCTTAAGTTAAATTTAACAATATTGTTGTTCGTTAATACATTGAATTGATTGACAAGTCAAGTAAAATTATATAAAAAGTGAAAAAATAATGCGGAAACGCTGAAAAAAATGTTGTAATGATGTTGGTAAGTGCTACAAATAGTTGGCCTCCGACGCCGTGAAATAAGTATTATGTCGCGATAGCTCAATTGGATAGCCGGAGGAACAAAAACAACCTCTGAATGTTGTTTTTGAACGACGGGCGAAGGTTGCTTTTGAGCAAGCTAACGCAAGTAACGCGCAGCGAAAAACTGCAACCGAGTGACCGAAGCGCCGACAGGCGCAAGAAGTTGGCCTCTGACGCCGTGAAACTAAGTATTATGTCGCGATAGCTCAATTGGATAGCCGGAGGAACAAAAACAACCTCTGAATGTTGTTTTTGA
>CAMAJR010000054.1 GCA_945835885.1 uncultured Alphaproteobacteria bacterium | reverse complement strand
GCAAATCCGGCGGCATCACTTTTGGGTATAGCTTTTTATTTCGGACTGATGATTTTTTTGCTTGGATGCGGTTATATCACATTCTCGCTCAGTCAATATTCCGGTTGGTATATGGTCATAGGCTTATTTGATGTGTTTATGGGATTGATTTTTATGACAAATCTCGGTTTAACCATCGAAACTTTACCGATATTTTTTGCACTTTGGATTTTAGCGTCGGGAGTTATGCAAATGTCCGGAAGTTGGGAAATACGCAAACTCGGTATGCCTTGGGGATGGAGTATGCTCAGCGGCGTTGTCGGAGTGATTATCGCATATTTTATTCTTAATTCGGAGCAATTCGGTGAATGGGCGTTGATTTTGACCGCAGGCACATATTTGGTGGCCTACGGAGTTATCGGAATTGCCGAATATTTTTATTTCAGACACTATTGCCGTTTGGCAAAAGCCGCATAAAAAGCAAAAGCTACATAAAAAAGCAAAAGTCACTAAATATACTTAGTGACTTTTATCTTTATATATCAATAAATTATTTATTCTTCTTCCATTCTTTCTTTAAGTTTTTCCGACACAATAGATGTAATATCCGTCACAAAATTGGTGCTAAATATAACGGCTTTGTTGTTGAAAACAACTTTTACCCTGTGTTCTTTGGCAACTTCAGCCAATGTTTTATTAATGTTTTTCAACAATGATTTCATAAACTTTTCGTGTTCTTCAACTAAATTATCGCGCTTTAATGTCAGAGATTTCATATACATTTCACGATATTCTTTCTGAAGCTTTTTATCTTTCATCGAATTAACCTTTTTTTCGGCTTTATCGATTTCTGTTTCTAAGTTAGCCATATTAGCTTCAAACTTGCGATTTTCATCGGCAAGCCCTGTTTGCATCAGAACGGCTTCCATATTATAAACATAGGTATGGTCAACAACGTGTTTCAAACGTTGCACTTCGTATGTATTATATCCGAGCAAGCAAGCGCAAACAATCAAAATTGCCGCCAATTTTTTATTGCAAAAGCAACTTTGTTTAGAACATATCTGGTTTTCAGTCTTGTTTTCCGGAGAAGATTTTTGTTCTTTAGGCGTGTGCGGCAGATTTTTATTTTCGATATATCCTAAATCCAAAGTTTGTTTCTGTTTAATATTTTTAGCCATTATCTTTCCTTCCTGCAGAATGATTGTTCGTTTGTTTTTATACTTTGTGCAATTTATATCAATATTTCATCTTTGACAAGTATTTTTTGAGAGCATAAAAAGGCGGGGAAAGTTTCCCCTTCCCGCCTTTTGGCTTTTTGTGTTTCGCTGATTAGAACGAATATGTAACACCCATACGGTAAGCCGTATCAGAGCTGTCGCTCCAAGATACGCCCGCATTGAGCATCAAGTTATCCGTAATGTAGTGGAAACCACCGACGGCAACTGCACCGTGACCGCCGTAGGCACCTGTGCCGAGCGAGAGTGAAGTTTTACCCGTCGAGCGAGAGTTCGGAACCAAAGACGACATAGCAGCCATAGAAGCCATACCTCTGCGGAAGTCGTGGTGTAATTCCTTCAAGTCTTTTTCAGTCTTGGCAACACGATTATCCAAGTTAACCAACTTGTCGTCAACGTTCTTAACCGCATCGACAAGTGTCGCGCCTTGAGCAAACGCAGCGTCTTTCAATTCAGAAATATCGCCGAGTGAGCTGTTAATAGCGGCAATGTTTTGGTTGACCGTATTGTCAGCACTTACGCCGTTGATGGTTGCACCGGCTAAATCTTCAGCCGTGCCGATTTGTGAAGCAATATCGCTTAAAACATCGGCCACACTATCTCTCTCAACTAACACATAACCGTTAGAACCGTTTTTGTTGGTAATCGAATGACGGTCACCGATAGCGTTATCCAAGCTGACCAAGTGCGTTTCAACCGTTGTGCCTTGAGCAAGGTTAGAATGCGAGCCGGTTGAGGATTCAATTCTACCGGTTGTGTTCACTTTTTCACCATCGAACAAGCCGTGAATACGACCTAATGTTGCATCAATGTTATTGAAGGCCTCAACAACGGTTTCCGGAGCAACATCCGTGCCATTCGTCAAGTTCTTCAAGTCTGCATTCAAGTTTTCGATGTTACCGATTGTGCCGTTGACAGCCGCAATATTGTCATTGACGGTATTTTCAGCACTTACACCGTTATAACCTTGCAACTTATCAGCCGTGCCGATTGTGCTGTAGACGGTAGAAATTGCATCAGCTAAGTTTTCAGCCGTAAATGCACTGTAATAACCGTTTTCCGGAGCATTTGCTTCGTTCGAAATTTCAGCAGACCAATTACCGCCTTCGGCAAATTCACCGCCCATACCGGCTTCAACATTGTTGGCAAATGAGTTCAATGCCGTTGTCAAGTCAGCTTTGTCGCTGATACTTTTGTTCGTCAAAGTTTCCTTAGAGCCGACAAACGTATCGATATTTTGGAAAGCTTCCTTAATTGTTTCAGCCGTTCCGGTTGCGTGATTTTCATCGGTTACCCCTGTGAACTTCGCATTTTCGGCACTCTTCAAAACAGTAGCTACAGTAGCCAAAGCCGACTTATTCGGATCTTCTGTCGTCGTATCTTCCGGCATTGTTTGAGCAACAGAGCCGTCATCAATACTGGTAACTGTCTGACCGTCACCGAATGCCATACCGTTTTCGGCGCTCAATGTTGTCTTACCTGTTACATCAAGCGTTCCGCCGATGGAGGTATCACCGGTAATATCGGCATCACCGTCCAATGTCATGGTGGTGGTTGTTACAGGCGCGTCAGGGTCTGTAACATCAGTTGTAGTGATAACCGTAAAGTTACCGCCGGCAGCCGACAAATTGCCTGCAATTGTAGCGTCGCCGGAAGCTGTGATATTGCCTTCAGCCGTCAATTCAACGCCGGTTACATCACCTGCATCGTCTTTGCTGCCGATTAAAGCACTGTTGGTAGCCGTCAAATCACCGTCAGCGGTCATCTGAACACCTTTTTCTAACGCACCGTTTTCATCAGCCGTACCGACAGTCAATGTTTCATTGAACGTGCCGTTGTCAGCAGTCAAAGACTTGGTATCAACTTCATTAGCTGTTACCTTACCTTGTTCAATGGTTACAGACTTAGTTTCATCTGCAGCATCACCAAACGTAGCTTTGCCGCTGATATTAGCATCACCGTTTAACGTCATTGTAGTGGTTGTTACAGGTGCGGCAGAGTCTGTATCGTCTGTTGTTGTCGCAACCGTAAAGTCACCATTGGCCGCAGACAAATCACCTGCAATTGTAGCGTCGCCGGAAGCTGTGATATTGCCTTCAGCCGTCAATTCAACGCCGGTTACATCACCTGCATCGTCTTTGCTGCCGATTAAAGCACTGTTGGTAGCCGTCAAATCACCGTCAGCGGTCATCTGAACACCTTTTTCTAACGCACCGTTTTCATCAAGCGTGCCGGCCGCAATCGAAGCATCAGCAACAATCGTGCCTTTACCGATGGTAACGTTTTCACCTTCTTTACCGGTTCCGACGATGGTTGTTCCGTTCTTGGAATCGATTTCAAGCTCATAAGCATCACCGGTCACAGCATTAGCCGAGCCGAGTGTGATTGTTTGATTCATATTATCGATTGTCATACCGGTTGCATTTGCGTTGTTCTTGTTAGAAGCCATCAAACTGATTGTTTCATCTTCAGCCGTAAAGTCAGCACCGACAACGTGATTATCATGTTGTGCAGCGATTTCGATTTCACGATTGTTCCCATCATTATTGATAGCTATACCGGACAAGATTTCCAATTCACCATCGTTATCTTGTGTTTTACCGATAATCACCTGACCAGCGTTGCTACCGACTGTAACCGTTGAATCTTCGCCGGTACCGTCGATTCTGTCATCGGTGTATTGTTTAGCTTCTTCAATAGCACCTTCAACAGCATCTTGTGCATTCTTGGCAACGTTATTGATAGCATCTGTCAAGTTGGCAGCTTGATTGCCGTCTTCACCTTGGGTGTAGGCATTATCAAATTGCAAGTCACCATCAGCTTCTGCAGCCGCTTTAGCCATATTATTGATAGCGTCTGTCAAGTTGGCAGCTTGATTGCCGTCTTCACCTTTGGTGTAGGCATTATCAAATTGCAAGTCACCGTCAGCTTTTGCAGCCGCTGTTGCCACGTTTTGAATTGCCGTAGCCAAATCAGCTGGATTTGAATAACCGGATCCTGTATTTGTCTGAGCATAATCAGCCGTGATTGTTGACAAATCACCGATAGCAGCATCCAAGTCGAGAACGGCTTCGGTTAAGTCTGTTGCTTCAACGTTCTTCGCACCGGAGAAGTCCAAATCACCGATTGCTTTCGTATTTTCATCGGTTGCAGTTGCAACATTAACGATAGCAGCGTGAATGGTGGCCGCACCATTGATAGAATCCGGAAGAGTTTCCCCCGGAGCCGCACTGAATTCGGCATTTTGTGCGCTCTTCAAAACCGTAGCGGTTGTCGCCAACGTATCAGCTTTACCTTCGCCGACAGCAACAGCACCTTGACCGTTATCAACATTGCTGACAACTTGAGCATCATCAGCATTGCTGAATTTAATACCGCCGGTAAATGCTTGCGCTGCCGTATAGGTATTGGTCTTGTTGTGGAGATTGTCATCGAAGTTATTGATTGCAACGACCAAGCTTTCCGCTTTGGTATCATCAGCATTGTTTGTAATCGGATGCAATGATGACAAATCACCGATTTTGTTATCCATATTATCGATAAAATTGCCAACGTTTTGGATTGCCTTAACTACGGTAGCTGGAGAAGTATTATCTCCATTTGCCAAAGACTTAATGTTAGCCCAGTTATCCGTTGCTGTCAGTTCACCTAAGAGAGCTTTATTGGCAGAAGAAACTTTGTCGTTAGCCAAAATAGCTTCATTGATTGTGGTTGCTGCTGTGGTATTAACAGCGCCTGTCCCCGGCGTATATGTAGCATTTTCAGACATTGTCTTAACCGTAGCGGCAACTGCGCTGCTCGTAGCAAGAATGTTTGCTTCACCGTCTGTGGTAATAGCATCGGTCTTAACATCGGTCAATTCTTTAGTGTTCAAAACCAACTTCGGCGTAGCAACACTTTCGGTCGCCGTAATATTCTTAAACGTTACATCTTCCGTTAATTTAGCATACGTTGTGTCAATTTCGTTACCGTCTTTATCGGCAAATGCCTTACCGACCATAGTTTCGCCCGAACGAATCTTAGCAACAGCGTTATCCAAGTCAACCTGCAAGTCTTCGACCGAAGTTCCGGCTCTCAAAGCCGTAGAGATTTCTTCGCCGGTCAAGTTACTTGTAATCGGACCATTAGCGAATACGGAAGTATTATTTTTAACTTTACCGGTTCCGCCGTCAACCAAGCCGTGAATCGTGCCTAAAGCGCTGTTGATGTTCTTAAACGCATCGACAAAGCTGGTCGGATTGCTCTGTTCACCGTTGCCGACCCAAATATTGGTATCTCCCTCAAATACGGATAATGCTTCTGCGACAGTTTTTGTTGTATCCAAACCGAGGAATGCGTTTGCATTGTCATATTGGGCAATTTTTTGAGCGGTTAAGGCTCTATAACCGTTGTCGCCCATCAAGCGCAAAGTGCCGTTAGAATAGATATCGCCGCTGGCGTTATTAACACGGAATGTTGCGTTTTGCTGGTCATTCGGACCAAATATGCGCAAACCGTCTTTGGTTGCATCAAAATACAGGTTACCATCACTATACAAATAGTAACCGTTGCTTGTTAAAGCCGAAACCTGTTGACCGATTTCGTTGCGAACAGAAACTTTATCCAGTTTGCTATCAGAATACCAATGGTTAGCATACTTATAAGATTCAGCCGAAACTTTGGCAAAATTAGCATCTGCACCTAATTTAGCATAATTTTGTAATGTTGCAGCCACATCCTGTTCTGTTTGATACGGATTATTTCCGTTTGCTAATTTATTTGTAACATAATCGGTAACATCGCTCAAAGATGCCTTGGAGTCAATGGCTTGCTTAACCGTGTTGGTAGCATCAAAGCCCGTTCCTAAAACATTGGCATCTGCTTTTGCGCTAAGTGCGTCTGTTGTGGCATAATCTTGTAACTTTGTGCTGATGGCATTACCGGTTACAAAGCCGGCACCTGTCGGGTCTGCGGCAATAGCGCCGGTCAAAGCTGTTTGCAGAGCCGATTTATCAACAGCTAAACCACCTGTTGTTGTTAAATAGCTGTCTGATGCAGCCAATTTAGCTGAAATGGTATTGGTATCATCAATAGCAATACTGTCACTACCAGTGTAGGTTTCGCCGTTTGCCGGAGTGGCTGCAACTGTGCCTAATGCGAACAACCCGAGGTTAATCATCAGGCATTTTTTTAATACACTACGGTATTGCGCTGTCAACAGACCTATCGCAGTCTTAGAATATTTCATGGAACTCTCCTTTTTTGTAAAGTTGAAATTATTGTTCAGTGGCTGTATCGCCTTATAGATAAGAAAATATTTGAAGATTGTTGTGTTTGCGTATATGATGAGTGCTTTTTAGAAAGAATCTGTCAACGCGGTATTATATAAACATATATACAATCCATTCTACTTTACTCTAATTGTCAGCAAATTTTCGCAATTGAAGCCGCCGAAAACATTATATTCCTCAAACTTTTTCTTATTCACAATCACAATATAACTCACTAAATAACAAACACCGTGACCACGTTTGAAACGTTTGTTGTGTCTTGCGGCTTATTATATACGCATCAACATAATCACTTTACAGTGATGCTAAGAAAAAATTTTTCTGTTTTTCTGGTTGTTAAAGAAAAATGTTAACCGCACGAACGTGCAGAGATTGTCACGTCGCTACCGCTCCTCACAATGACAAAGAAAAAATCCCTCTTTTTTTCTGTCATGCTGAGGAAGCCGGAACGGCTGACGTGAGCATCTTCGGACGCCGGTGCGATAAAGAAAGATGTTAACCGCACGAACGTGCAGAGATTGTCACGTCGCTACCGCTCCTCACAATGACAAAGAAAAAATCCCTCTTTTTTTCTGTCATGCTGAGGAAGCCGGAACGGCTGACGTGAGCATCTTCGGACGCCGGTCCGATAAAGAAAAATGTTAACCGCACGAACGTGCAGAAATTGTCACGTCGCTACCGCTCCTCACAATGACAAAGAAAAAATCCCTCTTTTTTTCTGTCATGCTGAGGAAGCCGGAACGGCTGACGTGAGCATCTTCGGACGCCGGTCCGATAAAGAAAAATGTTATCCGCACTAACGTGCAGAGATTGTCACGTCACTACCGCTCCTCACAATGACAAAGAAAAAATCCCTCACTCGCGGCAAATTTACGCCTTATAATTTAAGCCCCAATCGGAATACCGCGCCGGATCGTTTTCCCAATTTTCGCGAACCTTGACATATAAAAATAAGTGTATCCGCTCCTCAAGCAATTCTTCTAACTCAAGCCGCGCACTTTGCCCGATTTTTTTAATCATCGCGCCGTTTTTGCCCAAAATAATCGTTTTTTGCCCGTCTCGCGCAACATATATTGTCATCTCCGCCCTAATTGAACCGTCTGCCTGATGCTCCCACAACTCCGGCTCAACCGTCAGCGCATACGGCAATTCCTGCCGCAAGTTCAAAAACAACTTTTCACGCACAACTTCCGCCGCCAACAGCCGAAGCGGCATATCCGACATCTGTTCCTCCGGATAATACCACGGACTGACCGGTAAATTATCCGCCAAATATTGATAAAAGTCGGTAATATGGTCGCCCGATTGCGCCGAAAACGCAAACACCGCGTCAAACGCAAACACGTTTTCAAACTCCTCGCGCAACGCCTCAAGCTCTTCTTCTTCCATTAAATCGATTTTATTGAACGCCAAAACCGCGTGTGCGTTGCGTTTTATCAACTCATCAATAATCGCCGACGTTTCCTCGTTCATTCCGCGGCGCGCATCAACCACCAAAACATTAATATCCGCATCGCCGAAACCATTCCACGCTTGAGCCACCATCGCCCTGTCTAACCGACGCTTCGGCGCAAAAATCCCCGGTGTGTCGAGAAAGATAATCTGCGTATTGTCATAAATACCGATTCCCTTAATTGTAGTGCGTGTAGTCTGCGCCTTTGGGGATACAATCGACACTTTTGAACCGACAAAATTGTTCGTAATTGTTGATTTTCCGGCATTCGGCGCCCCGATTAACGCCACATAACCGCACCGTGTTTCAACCATTTTTTACTCCATTTTTGTTAGCAGATTTTGTGCGGCCTGCTGCTCTGCCGCCTTTTTGTTTTTGCCGTGTCCGAACGCAAAAAGTTCATCATTAAATGCGACTTTAACCGTCCAAATCGGCTCGTGCTCCGAGCCCTCTTTACTCACAACCTCATAAACCGGCACCGGTTTTTTCAGCGCGTGAAACTTTTCTTGCAAACGGGTTTTATAATCCTTTTCCGAACCGGTATCCGCCATATCAATCATATCGCACCAGTTACGCTCAACAAAAGCAATCGCTTCTTCTATGTTCGAGTCAATATAAATCGCGCCGATAATCGCCTCTCCGACATCACACAACACATTGATACTTTGTGTCGTTTCTTTATCTTTTGCGATAATGTAATCGTCGATTTTCAACCGTTTAACCACTTCCGCCACCGTTTCGGCACGCACCAATTTAACGTGACGCTGTGCCAACGCCCCCTCACGGTCGTGCGGAAACATATTATAAAGCAAATGCGCCATCGTCATCCCTAAAACGCGGTCACCCAAAAACTCCAACCGCTCATAATTGCGATGCTCGTTGCCGGTCACACTGCTGTGCGTCAACGCCTGTTGCAACAATTTGAGATTGTTAAAACGATATTGCAAAATTTGTTGCAGCTTTTCCATAATTTAATGAATCCCCTTAAAGATTCGCTTCCAACGAATTGCCTTAAACCAAGTCCACGGCTTGAACATAGAACCTTTATCGTCATGCGAAAAGAATATAAACTTTGCCCGTCCGACCAAATTATCCGCCGGCACAAAACCGACGCTGATACGGCTGTCATCCGAGCGGTCACGATTGTCCCCCATTACGAAAAATGCCCCCTCCGGAACTTCAAACAACTCGGTATTGTCCACAATCCGCTCACTATCGGAAAGCTCGATAATTTGATGCGAAAAACCGTCGGGCAGAGTTTCGGTATATTGCTTATAAAACTCCGGAATCGTCACATATTCATCAACAATATAACGTCCGTTTTCTTCACGTTTTATGCGTGTGCCGTTGATATACAAACGCCCGTTTTTAACCTGAACCTTATCCCCCGGAAGCCCGATGATGCGCTTAATAAAATCGGTATGGGTGTTTTGCGGAAACTTAAACACGACAATATCACCGCGTTTCGGCTCTTTATACAATAACCTGCCTTCAAACAGCGGTAATCCGAACGGAAACGAATAACGCGAATAGCCATAGCTGTATTTTGTAACAAACAAATAATCGCCGACCCGCAGAGTCGGATACATCGAACCTGACGGAATCCGAAACGGTTCTAACCAAAAACTGCGAATAATCAAAGCAATCAAAACTGCCCAGAATACTGTTTTTATATTATCCCAAATAACATCTGCCAAGCTGCCTTCTTTATCTTTTACGGTCGGCGACACCGTTTTTTCCTGAGTTTGTTCCACGATTAATCCTCGTCTTCCATATCCGAATAATTTTCGTCATTCAAATAATCTTCCGTGTCGTTTGTGTCATTTTCGAGTAACATTTCGTCTTCCATATCCGATTTTTTGCGGCGACCGCGGCGTTTTTTGGTCGGCGAACGCTGTTGCATGGCACTGATAATGTATTGCCCGCTGATTTTATACAAATCCTGCAACTGACCGCTGTATTTGTGGTCGGCATCTTCAATCATGGCAAAGTCAATATCGGCATTACGTTGCATATTGAGACGACGCGCCATATTTTCAACCATTTCAGACGGCACAAATTCGTCTTTTCCACCCTGCACAATCAACCCTGAAGCCGGACACGGCGCTAAAAAAGAAAAATCTTTCTCATTGATTGGCGGTGTGACGGCAATAAAATTATTGATATCCGGCCGACGCATCAGCAGTTGCAAACCAATCCACGCTCCAAAAGAATGACCGGCAATCCAACACTGTTTGGCATCAGGATTCATATTTTGCAACCAATCCAACGCCACCGTTGCATCGGAAAGTTCGCCGATACCGTTGTTAAACTGTCCTTGAGAACGCCCGACTCCCCTAAAATTAAAACGCAACACCGAAAAACCCAAATCTTGAAAACAACGAAACAATGTATATACAACCTTATTGTTCATTGTTCCGCCATACATCGGGTCCGGATGTAACACAAGAGCTACCGGTGCATTGGCGCGCGGACTTCTGTAATATCTTCCTTCCAATCGGCCGGCTTGGCCGTTAAACAATACTTCTTCCATAAACTTTCACTTTGTTATATCTATGTTAACACATTATAA
>CAMAJR010000053.1 GCA_945835885.1 uncultured Alphaproteobacteria bacterium | reverse complement strand
GCAACGTTTTTATTTTTTTGATAATCGTTCTTCTCAATTTATGCCGGCGAAAGTTCGTTATTACACTCATATACTTTTCACAAAATCACGAATATATAAAGGTCTCACTTCTATTTAAAATTATGTTGTTGCCGCATATCACGAAATTGATTAAAAGTTAATCAACACCGCTATAAATTTTATATAAAATTCGTCCTATTACTTGAGTAATAAAAGGAACATCATTTTGAATGCAGTGTCAACAAAATGAAGAATCTCCTTAGGCGCAGGGCAGAAAAAAACACGTCATTACGATAACAAAGCGGTAAAACACGCTGTGAATTATTGCAATTTGTTAAGTCATTTTTAACACACATATTTTTATGATAACCACATTGAAAAAGGAGTATATTATGGCTACATTGTCAACATCTGTTTTGGGGATTGATTTTGAAAACCCGTTTATTTTGGCATCGGCACCGCCGGCCGCAAAAATCGAAAGCATCGACAAGGCATTTTCGCTCGGTTGGGGCGGCGTGTCCGTCAAAACAATCACGCCCGACGGCTTGGAAATGATTGAGGCATCTCAGCGCTACGCAACCTGGAAACTCAATAATCGAGTGTGCGGCTTTGAAAATATCGAACTTTTAAGCCATTTGACCGTGCAACAGTGGCTCGACGGTATTAAATTCCTCAAGCAAAAACATCCGAAAAAAGTCATTATCGCCAATATTATGGCACCGGTTGTCAAAGAAGAATGGCAAAAATTGGTGATGACGTTTAACAACTCGGGTGCCGACGCTTTTGAACTCAATTTTTCGTGCCCGCACGGTATGCCGGAAAAGGGTATCGGTATGGCTATCGGCACAAATCCGGAAATATCGGCCACGATTACACAATGGGTCGCCGAAGTGGCGCAAAAACCGGTGTTTGTCAAGCTCTCGCCGAATGTAACCGATATTGTCAAAATCGCAAAGTCGGTAGAAGCGGCCGGCGCAAACGGACTGTCCGCCATTAACACCGTGCAATCTATGATGGGCGTCGATTTAGATACGTTTGAACCGATGCCGAACGTGAACGGCAAAACAACATTCGGCGGCTATTCCGGTATGGCGGTCAAACCAATCGGCTTGCGATGCGTGGCGCAAATTCGCCAAAACTCCGCCTTGCCTATTATGGGAATCGGCGGTATTTCTTCTTGGCACGACGCCGCGGAATATATGTGCGTCGGCGCCGACGTTGTGCAAGTTTGCACCGAAGTTATGATTAACGGTTACGCGGTTATCGACTCAATGAAAAAAGGACTGCTTAACTATTTGAACAGCAAAGATTTTTCCGGACCGGCCGATTTGAAAAATAAAGCCATTGTCAACCTGTCGGCTCATCAATCGCTAAACAAACAAAAACAAGTTTATCCGTATGTGGACGACGACCTTTGCGTCAAATGCGGAAAATGCGTCACGATATGCGACGAATCTGAGCATAGCGCACTGTCTTTCATTAACGGACATATTGCCCTCGACAAAGACAAATGCGTCGGCTGTTCGCTCTGCTCGCACGTTTGTCCGAAATCGGCCCTGAAAATGAAGTTTTAAGGAGAAAAATTATGGCGGAAGAAATTAATAACGCGCTTAAAATAAAACAATTTGCGGCGGCTTTGTTCAAAGCGATTGACGCAAAATACAAACCGACACACGCGCTCAAAATCAAAATCGACCATAACAACATCAGTAAAGACCTTAAACAAAAGTGCGCGGCGCATCCGTATAATGTGCTCGGTTGGACTTTGGTGAATTTTGAAAAAGCGCTGGTCGGCAAAAAAAATTGGAAAACCGAACCGGTGCCGTTTTTGTGGATTAAAGTCGCGGAAAAAGAAGAAAAATATCAACACGGATACGTTATTTTGAGCGGTAGCAATACGCAGTCGGATAAAATTCAGGAAGCCATCGATAAAGCGCGCGAACAACTACTTGGAACCATCGAAGTTAATTTACTCAAAATCCGCAGTATCGCCGATTTGGAAATCGACCCGACGCTGGTTTCGTATGTTGATGCCGACGGTAACGCAAAACTGCGCAATATTATCGCCGCTAAAACCATTTTGGGTTGCCAATCATGAGGACCGAAACGTGCCGATAACACCCGTTGTCAGCGGCAAAAAATGCGAAGTTACTTGTATGAAAAAATATGACAGATTTTTGCAAAAACTGGAAACAAAACAGCAGCTATGACTATCCTGACCCGCTCAATAGCAAAACAGCGCATATCCCTTATGCCGTCGTGACTGATGCATTCGGCTACAATGCTTATAAAATCGCGCCGCAAATTCAGGCAAAAACACTGTTGATTGCCGCAGCAACGGCGTTTAGGCAACAAACTTTTTATGCAACTTTTTTGTTTGCACGCTTTGATTTTGAACGTCCGTTTGATGCTGATTTTCGAGTTTGAGCAGTTTTCGGTGCAATTTTTTCAATAATTTCATCTGCACCATCCGCTTCCGGTTTCGTGCTATCTTCCGGCTCGGCAGATATATTTTCAGGCATTAGCGGCTTTTCTTCCGGCGGCAACGAATTTACCGCTTGTTTTTTATTTTCCGCCGCACGCCAAAAACCGCCGAAAAACATCGCAACCCCAAAAAGCAAAACCAAAATCTTTACCATAACCGCCCCCTTCTTTCATAAAATCAAGTATAGAACCATAACCTTAAAAAAATGCTAAAACCGTCGCAATTATCTTGCAGCGGCTTTATTTTTTGACATTGAAAACCTATTTTAGTATCCTTAACGTTATTCGGCCGCCAAATGTTCAAAGCCCCACGATTTCAGTTCATCTTTCGTTGCATCTGCCGAAAAACGCTTACCTTCCGTAACCTTAGCATTCGGCACAAGTTTTTGCATAATTTCACTTGACTTGCCCATACCGCTGCTTCCCGAAGTCGCAAACGGCACGATTTTTTTGCCTGCAAAATCATAGCTTTCCAAAAAAGTGTCAATAATCGACGGCTCTCGATACCACCAAATCGGAAAACCGACAAAAACCGTATCATACTTTGCCATATCTTCGACCTTGGACGCAATCGCCGGTCGTGAATTCAAATCTTTCATTTCAACCGAACTGCGGCTGCTATCATCACGCCAATTCAAATCAGCGTCGGTATATGGTTGCTCCGGCTTGATTTCAAACAAATCCGCGCCGATGGTTTGAGCCAAATTTGTCGCAACTTTGGCTGTTGTTCCGGTAGCACTGAAATACGCCACCAATGTTTTTGTATTTGACATTTTTGTTTCCTCCGCATGAGCGTTAAACCCTGTTAAAACAGCTAAGCTCATAACAACTGTTGATAAAAATTTTTTCATTGTTTCCTTCTGTTTTTCTTACACTATATCCTTAAAAAATTTTTGAAATATTTTTTTTCAAAATTATCCCAAACAAAAAATCATTTCGTTTTCATATCAATCAAGATTTCTACGGTGTGTTTAAGCAAGTTCACCGCCCATTTGACAATCAGCAAACCGCCCAAAATTCCGACAACGGCATCAAGCCATACCAAGCCGATAAACTTTCCGACAATCAGCGCAACAATAGCCGACACCGAAGTCAGCGCGTCCGCCAAAATATGATAATACGCCGCTTTGAAGTTATAATCCTCATCGTGCCGCTGATTACGACCACGTTCCATAACCCATATACAAGCGGCATTGACCGCAAGCCCGATAACAGCCACCGCAATCGCTTCGTTAAATTGAATATGCAACGGATTCAATAAGCGTTCCACTGCTTCTGTCACAATCCATACACCGGCAATTCCCAAAAACAAAGCACTGGTATAAGCCGCCAAAGTGCCGATTTTTTCAGTTCCGTGCGGAAATTTATCCGACCCTGCGCATCGCCGCATCAAAACATACGCAACATAAGTCAGCCCCAAAGCCAAAGCGTGTGTCCCCATGTGGTAACCATCGGCAAGCAATGCCATAGAGTTAGAGCAGTAACCGTAAGCAATTTCCGCTGCCATAGTCACAACGGTCAGCCCTATTACCCACAGTGTTCTGCGCTCGTTTTCCTGTGTTATATGATGCTCGTGCCGATGTGCCATATATCTCTCCGTCACCTAATTTTCCGCCAGTGCTTCTTCCAAAAATTCCGCCGCATCGGCAACACAATCAGGACACGCACGCAACATAATCTTTGTTTCGACACCCTTCAATTCTTTACATTGTGTCGCACCATTACGTTCTTGAAATTTTGACATAATTTCTCGCATTTTGCGCGCCGCAATAACCCTGTTTTTGCAAGCCGTTCCTAACACGACACCGGCGCCGACAAGCGCACCGCAAGTGCCTTCCGTATTGCCCATACCGGCTGCAAACGCATTGCCGATGTTTAAAGCCGTTTCTTCATCAATTCCGGCTTTGTCACCATATGTGCAAATAACGGCTTGCGCACAATTACATTCTCCGCTGCGTTTTTTTTCCGCTGCAATCAGTTTTCGCGTTTTCATATTTGTTCTTTCGTTCAAGTTCATAAGGTGATTGTATGACGTTTTCCGGAGATTGCAAGAATTTCGCTTAAATTATCACAAAAAAAAGAGAAGCTAAAACGCCTCTCTTTTTGCTTTTTACGGCTTATTTGGATATCATTGCCAACGCTTTATCGCTATATTCTTTCATTGTTTCAGCACTTTTGCGCAACTTAGCGTGTTCTTCTGCCGAAAGTTTTGGTGAAATAACATGATACACACCGTCGCGGCAAAGCACTGTCGGCAAAGAAAGGCAAACATTTTTTATCCCTTCAACTTCAGTATGATGCGATGATACGGTCAAAATCGAATGGTCGTTATTGGATATGGCGCGGCAAATTTTGGTCAATGCACCGGCAATCCCGTAAGCGGTAGCCCCTTTGCCTTCAATAATTTTATATGCGGCACGCACCACACCCTCGTCAATTTCGGCTTTTTTGGCATCATCAAGCGTTTTGCCGACATCAGCGGCATATTCTTCCAAAGTCAGCGTTCCGGCTTCTGCGCTTGACCAAATCAGAACCTCACTGTCACCGTGTTCTCCCAAGACATCGGCATGCACCGACTGCGCCGATACTCCCAAATAATCAGCCAAAAGCGTGCGGAAACGCGCCGTATCCAGCACTGTGCCGCTACCGATAACACGCTCTTTCTTAAATCCGGAAAGTTTGAGCGCAACCTCGGTCATAATATCTGCCGGATTAGCCGTAATCAGCAAAATCGTATCCGGCGCATATTTAACGATTTGCGGAATAATACTTTCGAAAATCCGCACATTGCGCTCTAACAAATCAATCCGTGTTTCGCCTTCTTTTTGATTGGCACCGGCCGTTACAATAACAACATCCGCACCTGCCAAATCAGCATAATCACCCGCGCTGATTTTTGCCGCGTTTGCAAACGGTGCCGCATGCGCAATATCAGTGGCTTCGGCCTGTGCTTTTTTGATATTGGTATCAACCAAAACCAAGTTGTGCGCCACCCCCGTTGTAATCAATGAAAACGCTGCCGCACTACCGACCGAACCGGCACCGATAATCCCTACTTTCATCTTTTTTCTCCTTAAAAATTTTCTCTTTAGTTATTTATACTATCAAGTCCAAAATTGCAATATATTTTTGAAAATATGTTGACAAATGCGCGGCAAAATTATAGAGCTGTTGCTAAGGAGATAAAATGATTAAAACCAACGTTATGCGCATTGTCGAAACGGCTAAAATTCCTTATACGGCCTATGAATGGAATCCGATAAACGGTCTTGATGCCGAAACGGTTGCCGGCTATATCGGTAAACCGGCAGAACAAACATTTAAAACTTTGGTCACACAAGCACCGACCGACCAACACGGATTTAATCATTTTGTGTTTGTGATTCCGGCAAACAAAGAACTCAGCGTCAAAAAAGCGGCCGCAGCGGCCGGTGTAAAAAATGTCGAAATGTTACCGCTCAAAAAATTGTTGCCGCTGACCGGCTATGTTCACGGCGGCTGCTCGCCAGTCGGTATGAAAAAAGCATTTCCGGTATTTATTGATGAAACGGCGATTTTATTTGACACGTTTTTTGTCAGCGGCGGCAAAATCGGCTTAACTTTAGAGCTTAATGCCGAAGCGTTGGCCAATGCCATCGGCGCTAAATTTGCCGATTTGACACTCGATTAATTAAAAAACGCACAAAAAAAATTCCGTCTGCATTGTTTGCACACGGAATTTTTTTATTTTATGACCGCTTAATAACCGATAGCGTAATTTAAGCTGCGGATAATCATATTTTGCCGGGTTGCATCGGTCGGCGTAATAATTTTACCGCATTCGTCGCTACGCTTTTTAAGTGCCGCCGCGCCAGACGTTGCAAAAAAGCCGTTTGATAGCTCGACTATTCTGTTGTAGCGTGCTTGTTTAATCCCAACAGATGAGGCATAATGACCGGCCGCCGCAATCATATTTTTATTTTCACCCTGCCCCAAATAATTCAAGCAATATACCACTGCCTCGTTTTCCGTGTTAATTTGCGGAATAATCTTTGACGGACGCGAACGGTCTGCAAGCGGTTTCGGTTGTGTTTTTACCGGTGCTTTTGCCACAGGTTTTGTGTCTGCTTTTTTTACTGTTTCCTGCGTTGCTGATTTAGCTTGCACCGGCGCTTTAGCCGCTTCGTCTTTCAAGCGTTTGATTTCTTGTTCGAGTTCCTTATTTTTGGCCTCAACGGCATTACGTTCTTTACGCGCATTCAAAATTTCTTGTTTTGCACGCTCTACCAACGATTTGTATTCAGCAATTTCCGTCTGAGAAATGGTTTGTTCGGTTGCTTTTGATGTTTGCTCTGCTGCAACTTTTGCCTGCTCTGCTGCGGCGCTTACCTTTTCGGCCTCTTGCAAAATCGGAGCCACATTCGGAACTTCCTTTTTTTTGGCAATCAAAAGCGGGGTCCATCCTTTGTCATTTTTGGCCCTTAAATTTGCCCCTTTTGCCAACAATACCTTCACGATTTCCGGATTATCGAGCGCCACGGCATAATGCAACGGCGTATTGCCTTGCTCATTTGCGGCATTGACATTTTCACCCTTTGCCAACAACTTTTGAACCTCAGCTAAGTTATTTTGTTTAATACTGTCAATAAGTTCGGCTACCGAAGCGTGTGCTTGTGCGGCAAATAACAATAAAAACGCCGCCAACAGACCTTTTTTCATCCTTTTCTCCTTTTAATGTCTGCACAATCTTACCTGATAATAAACGCTTTTATTTATTTTGCAACTGTTTAATGCATCTATGAAATATAATTGCTTTGCTTTAAAAAAGCGCAACCCCTGTTTCTGCACGAGAAACAAGGGTTGTCTTTAATCGCTTTTGTCAGCTTTAACGGCAGTTTTCTTTGATAATGCCGATAATTACAGAAAGCACAGCGCCAATAGCGGTGATTCCGGCACTCATTCCTAAAACGTTCGTTATACGCTCGGGCATTTCAAATTCGGTAAGGAATTCGACAATGTCTATGCTGCATCCTATGCAACAAAAACCTAACCAAACATAAGCCAATGATAGTCCGAATGTCAGATAGCCATTATCCGGGCGATTTTCTTTCAACTCTGATACACCGAGCACAATCATCAAGAAGAACATCCACATAATAGACGCTTCTGCCGGAATTGGACAAACCGGATCCTTCGCCAATGCAGCGAAAAGCAACTGCACCGCCAACAACAGGAATGATCCTAAGCTACCAAAGAGTGCCACCAACTCACGCGCACCTCCTTGCCAGTCCTGTCCTCTTCTGACACTCCGATACTGGCTATATGCATAAAGACCGAAGGCAATTATGCTGAGGATAAACAAGGCATCCCAGAGAACACCTGTTGCAAGCCAGACACCGAGCCCCATCAGAAATAAAGGAACGAGCACAATCAGAATGTTAAACACTGCGTTCAAGAACTTCTTCATCTTCTTCATTTTTTTGATTTTTTTGAAAAGTGAAACAATATGTGGTGTGGATAACCACGAAAACTCGAATTTTCAAAAACCAATAATGTCGGCAAAGCTGACAAATATGCTGATATATAAATCCTTAAAACATAATTATATGGTCTTGATACTTTCATATTACGTCTGCTTGACAAAATTGTCAAGATTTTTTTAACAATAAATGCGGATTATTTAAACAAATCGCTTTGCACTGTGCCTTAAATTGTGTATGTTGAGGGAGAAAATCATTTATCGAAAGGAAAAATACTATGAAAACAATCGCAATTTTGGGAATGATGCTTGCCGTTGCGGCGTGTGCCGAATCGTCTTCGGGCGGATTGTTGTCGTCATTGACCGCCACCGATGCCAATTCTTCCGTGCGCCAAAAAATGCAAGCTTGTATGTTGATCGAAGCACAAAACAAGTTGCAAACCGGCACTCTGTTTTCACAAGGTTTGAGCGCAACCGCCGATGAATTGGTCGCGACTTGCGCCAAAAAATTGGCTTTGCAATCGGTCGGAATTACCAATGAAAATAAAACTGCTGCAGAAGGCATTATCAACAGCTTGAAAAATATGGCTCAATAGTTTTAACGCCGCAAAATCAAAGAGGAGATTCAATAACGAATCCCCTCTTTTTTGTTTGCAAACTTTAAGTATCCGATTACTTCAAATCAGATGTGCAATGCGGGCATTTTGTTGCTTCGATTGCAATTTCGGAACAGCAATACGGGCATTTTTTGGTGGTCGGTGCCGCATTGGCAGCCGCATCGGCTTCCGCTTTGAGCATTTTTGCCTGCAAGGCATTCACCGCTTTAATCAGAATAAATACGGCAAATGCCACAATGATAAAGCTGATAACCGTATTTAAGAATGCACCGTATTTAATGGCAACATCATCATTAAGCTTCCAAACTAAGTTTGAAAAATCAACTTTGCCTAACGCCCAGCCGATTGGCGGCATAATAACATCTTCCACCAAAGAATTTACGATTTTACCGAATGCGGCACCGATGATGATACCGACAGCCATATCCATAACATTACCGCGCATGGCAAATGTTTTAAATTCATTAAAAAAGTTCTTAAACATAATTTTATGTTCCTTTCTATCGATAAATTGGAAAATCGCGGCACAATGCCACAATTTTTTGTTTGGTCTGAGCAATCACATCATCGGCGTTGCCCGATTGAGCCAATGCGTCAATTACATCGCCGATGCAGTTGCCGATAAGCTCAAATTCTTTCTCTTTAAATCCGCGTGTTGTGCCGGCCGGTGTCCCCAAACGCACGCCGGAAGTCACTCTCGGCGGTTGCGGGTCAAACGGAATCGCGTTCTTGTTGCAAGTTATATTGGCTTTTTCAAGCGCGGTTGTCACCACATCACCGGTCAAACCCTTCGGACGCAAATCAACTAACACCAAATGCGTGTCCGTGCCGCCCGAAACAAGTGCCACACCACGTTTTACAAGCGTATCACCGAGAACTTTTGCATTTTTGATTACCTGTGAGGCATAATCTTTGAATTGCGGAGTTAAATCCTCTTTAAAACATACGGCTTTTCCTGCAATAACGTGTTCAAGCGGACCGCCCTGAGTCCCCGGAAACACTGCAGAATTAACCTTTTTATAGATGTCTTCGTTATTGGTCAGAATCATACCCCCTCTCGGGCCACGCAAAGTTTTGTGCGTTGTTGTCGTTACCACATCTGCCCATTCAAGCGGATTCGGATGCACACCGCCGGCAACAAGCCCCGCAAAATGCGCCATATCCACCATCAAATATGCGCCGACTTTATCGGCTATTTTGCGAAAACGCGCAAAGTCAATCTGCCGCGGATAGGCCGAACCGCCGGCAACAATCACACGCGGTTTGCACTCAAGCGCGAGTCGTTCCACCGTGTCATAATCAATCAGCCCCGAATCTTTGCACACACCGTATTGCACAGCATTAAACATTTTGCCCGAGAGCGAAACTTTGGAACCGTGCGTCAAATGTCCGCCGGCATCCAAGCTCATCCCTATTAACGTATCGCCCGCTTGCATCAATGCCACATACACCGCCATATTTGCTTGGCTTCCCGAATGCGGTTGCACATTAGCATATTTTGCACCGAACAATTTTTTAGCACGCTCTTGTGCCAATGTTTCGATTTCATCAATAAATTCGCATCCGCAATAATAACGATGCGCCGGATAACCTTCGGCATATTTATTGGTCAGAATCGAGCCCTGCGCTTCCATCACCGCTTTTGAAACGATATTTTCCGATGCAATCAATTCAACTTGTTCTTGCTGGCGTTGTAATTCTTTAGTGATTATTGCGGCAATATCTGCGTCTTCGGTTTGTAAATTTTGTTCAAAATCCATCTGTCTTACTCCGTTTCTTCTATTTTATCCAAACGACGTTGATGTCTTCCACCTTCATACGACGTTTGCATAAAAGTATCAATACGATTTATCACATCATCAACAGACATTGTGCGACCGCCGAAAACAATAATATTGGCATTGTTGTGCGCCTTTGCCAAGCGTGCGACATCTTGCGAATACAAGAGTGCGGCGCGAATCCCTTTATAACGATTGGCGGCAATCGAAATTCCGATACCCGTTCCGCAAATCAAGATTCCGAAATCAGCTTGTCCGGACAGAATCGCGTGCGCCATCTTGTGTGCATAGTCCGGATAATCGACAGAATCCGCCGAATAAGTGCCCAAATCAGATAAATTAAGCGCCTTATAATGTTGTTTCAATGTTTCTTTTAACTCAAATCCGCCATGATCGGCCGCAATTGCAATTTTCATATTATCCTCCGTAAAATTTGCTTAACTATATAATATTCGTG
>CAMAJR010000052.1 GCA_945835885.1 uncultured Alphaproteobacteria bacterium | reverse complement strand
TAAAGACGATAATAAAAATCACTCGCTGTCCTGTGTGGATATAATCACTAAATTATTGAACTTGTTTGGGTAAGTGTTAGATTATTATACAATCGTAATACGGAGGCCTTCTGAAAAAAATATGGAACAAGGAGCGGATGATGTTTAAAAAATTGGTGCGAATATTATTAATCACAACATTATTTTTAGGAGGAAATGTAATGGCGGAAGAAACCTTAAATACCAAACAAAAAGCCGTTTCAACGGTTGCTGCATATGCGGCTTTAGGCAATTAAACCGGCTTAAAACAAGCTCTGATAAAAGGACTTGATGACGGTGTGAGTGTCAATGAATTTAAAGAGATTTTGACGCAAACTTACGCATATTGCGGTTTTCCGCGTTCCATAAACGCTCTCGGAACCCTGATGCAGGTTGTGGAGGAGCGCGGCAATAAAGATGAAGCCGGAAAAGAACCAAGTGCCAAACCACAAGGCGAACCTCTTGTTTATGGCGCAGAAAATCAAACAAAGTTGGTCGGTGCTCCGGTTAAAGGCAAATTGTTTGAATTTGCGCCGGCGATTGATGAATATCTTAAAGCGCACTTGTTTGGGGATATTTTTGCGCGTGATAATGTTGATTGGCAAATGCGTGAGTTGGCGACCATTGCCATGCTTGCCGTGCGTGAAGGGGTGGATAGCCAATTAGATGCACATATTAATATCGGAAAGCATAACGGTCTGACCGATGCAGAAGTTGCGGAAATTCTGGCGATTGCTTCTAAAATTAAAGCAGAAAACGTGATTTTCGGATTTGGAGAAGAAAATCCTTACGGACAATATTTTATCGGTAAGAGTTATTTGCAAAAAATTACGACCGAAAACGGTGTGCCGATGTTTAATGTGACTTTTGAGCCGAAATGTCGCAATAATTGGCATATTCATCACAAGGGCGGACAGATATTGCTTGTCACTCAGGGGCGCGGTTGGTATCAGGCGTGGGGTGAAGAACCGCGCGAATTGAAACCGGGTGACGTGGTAAATATTCCGGCTGAAACAAAGCATTGGCACGGTGCGGCCAAAGACAGTTGGTTCACCCATATTGCTGTAGAAGTGCCAAGCGAAGGCGGTTCAAACGAATGGCTTGAACCGGTTACCGATGAAGAATACAACAAATTAAAATAAGGAGAAGATTTATGAAAATGAGAACATTATGTGCTTTGTCAATGACTGCTTTTGGCTTGGTGTTTGCCGCATCGGACAATGCGTGCGCCGCTGACGGTAATAATGCAGAATGGGACAAGGTTTTTGCCAAATCTGATAAAGTTGATGTCAAAAAAATCTCATTCAAAAACAGATTCGGTATTGAATTGGTCGGTGATTTGTATGAGCCGAAAGATAAGCCGGAAGGCAAGTTGCAGGCAATAGCCGTTTCCGGTCCGTTTGGCGCAGTTAAGGAACAATCTTCCGGACTTTATGCACAAACGCTTGCTGAACGCGGATTTGTAACATTGGCTTTTGATCCGTCATTTACCGGAGAAAGCGGTGGCGAAGTGCGTAATGTTGCCTCGCCGGACATTAACACCGATGATTTCAGTGCGGCTGTTGATTATTTAACCACTTTGCCTGAAGTTGATGAAAACAAAATCGGTATTGTCGGTATTTGCGGCTGGGGCGGATTTGCACTCAATGCGGCGGCTCAGGATACGCGCATTAAGGCAACCGTGACCAGCATAATGTATGATATGACGCGTGTTACAGCACACGGCTATAACGATTCTATGTCCGCCGAAGACTTGTATAAAATGCGCCAAGAGTTGAATAATCAGCGCACGGCAGATTATAAAAACGGAACTTTTGCCGAAGCGGCCGGATTGCCGGATAAACTGACCGGCGAAGAACCGCAGTTTGTTAAAGATTATTACGGCTATTACAAAACACCGCTGGGTTTCCATCCGCGTTCGATTAACTCTAACGGGCATTGGAATACGACTTCGGCGCTTTCTTTGATTACGCAACCGATTTTGGCGTATGCCGACACCATAAAAACGCCGGTATTAATGATACACGGTGAAAAAGCACATAGCCGCTATTTTAGTGAGGACGCATTCAAAAAATTGACCGGTGACAATAAAGAGTTGATGATTATTCCGAATGCAAATCACGTTGATTTATACCACAATACAGATATTATTCCGTTTGATAAAATGGAACAATTTTTCAAAGATAATCTGAAATAAGGAGCCAAAATGAAAAAAGTTTTAATCGTATCAAGCAGCTTGCGCGGTGGCAGTAATTCTGAAATTTTGGCGCACGAAGCCGAAAAAGGTGCAAAAGATGCCGGCAGCGACGTGGAATTTATCAATCTTAAAGGTAAAGAAATAAAATTTTGCATCGGGTGTCTGGCGTGCCAAAAAACATTTAAATGTGTGCAAAAAGACGATATGGCTGATTTAATCGGTAAAGTGCAAAATGCCGATGCCATTATTTTTGCCACTCCGATTTATTATTACGAAATGAGCGGACAGCTCAAAACCTTTTTAGACCGTTGCAATCCGTTATTTCCGCAGTCAAATAAGTTCAAAGACGTGTATTTGATTACATCTTCTTACGATGATGCGGTCGGCACCGCGGACAAAGCGATTAGCGGCTTAAAAGGATGGATAGAATGTTTTGAACAATCACGTTTTTCCGGTTGTCTTGTCGGCGGCGGTATTAATGAACCGAAAGACGCGTCCGCCAGAGAAGATTTGTTGCAACAAGCTTATGAATTAGGAAAAAATGCTTAAGTTATGAGTTTGACATATTTTAAATGTAGGGTATTTAACAAAAGGAGAATTAACCGTTTGCTCGGAAAAACGGCGAAGTATTGGTTTTAAAACAGGGATATCCGATTGTAGAGTTGGTTGATGTTTGGAATTACGACGAAAGCAGCGGTTTGGAAGATGCCGAAATTGTCGTGACTTATGTCGGTGATAAAGAAGATAAATTGAGTGTTATAAAAGAATAATAAAAAGAGAGGAAGGTAATATATGTTTGGAAATTTCAGCTACAAAAATGCCACAAAATTATATTTCGGTGATGATTCATTGAAGTATTTAAATGATGAATTGCCGAAATACGGTAAAAATGTGCAACTGATATACGGCGGCGGTTCAATTAAGAAAAACGGGATTTATGATGCCGTTGTCGAGATATTGAAAGCAAACGGCAAAAATATTATTGAAGATGCCGGTGTTATGCCGAATCCGACGGTAGAAAAGCTTAATGAAGGTGTGAAAATTGCTCGAGAAAATAATGTTGATTTATTGCTTGCCGTCGGCGGCGGTTCGTGTTGCGACTATGCAAAAGCGGTATCGGTGAGTGTATATTGTGATGATGACCCGTGGCAAAAATATTTTATTCGCTTTGAAGAACCGACTTGCAAGATTGTTCCGGTGGGATGTATTTTAACAATGGCCGGGACCGGTTCGGAAATGAACGGCGGTGCGGTTATATCAAATCATGCGACGAACCAAAAAATCGGGCACGTTTTCGGAGAAGAAGTTATGCCGAAATTCTCTATTTTGAATCCGAAATTTACGTTTTCATTGCCGAAAAGACAGATGGTTGCCGGTATTTATGATATATTTAATCACATTTGCGAACAATATTTTTCCGGCACAGACGATAATACAAGCGATTATTTAGCCGAAGCGTTAATGAAATCGGTTGTTCATTCTTCGTTGATTGCGGTGGAAAATCCGGAAGATTATGAAGCGCGTTCAAATATTATGTGGAGTGCAACTTGGGCCTTGAATACGCTGATTGCCAAAGGAAAATCAACCGATTGGATGGTGCATATGTTAGGACAGGCGGTCGGAGCATATACAGACGCAACGCATGGTATGACCTTGTCGGCGGTATCTTTGCCGTATTACAGATATATTATGCCTTATGGTTTGGCAAAATTCAAACGCTTTGCGCTTGAAGTATGGAATGTTGAACCTAAAGGTAAAACTGACGAGCAAATTGCTCAAGAGGGACTTGATGCGATGGAATCTTGGATGAAAAAAATCGGTTTGACCATGAATATCTCAGAATTAGGCGCAACCGAAGATATGATTGAAGGGATTGCCGATAAAACATTTATTTTAACCGGCGGTTATAAGGTGCTGACCAAAGAAGAAATTATAAATATTTTAAAAGCCAGTTTGTAATGCCGGAGAAATAAATGAACAGACGCGATTTTATAAAACAACGGCGGCAGCTATGGTCTTAGCTGCCACGCCGCGTCTGTTGCCATTATGAAGTTTTGCTGAAATACCTCGTTTGGCAAGATGTCGGTCAGGTGATTGCTTCCGGCGTATGGCCGGTCGGCGCGGTAGAACATACGGCATACCCGCAACAGGCCTACGAACTCGGTAAAAATTTAGGATAACCCCCATCAAATTGCTTTTGGCGCTGTCCGCGCTGCAAACAGCCAAAGTCTAAATTTAATGCCGGCTAAAACATATTTTTATGAAAAAATGATATTTTTTTATAGACTTTAAAAAAAAATTGTTGTTTAATTTTAAAAAGTTTTTGGAATGTTAAGGAGAAACAAAATGAAAAATACGTTTTTAATCTTATTTGCAATATTTGCAAGCGTGAATGTTGCTAATGCTCAAGTCACTGGAGGTTTTGAAGGCCCGAACGCGGTTCAAAATACAACCTTAACAGTGTCGGAAGCTTTAAAATTGAGTGATGAATCTAATGTGAGCTTGACCGGAAAAATCATAAATAGTTTAGGGGATGAAAAATACACATTCAAAGATGAAACCGGCGAGGTTATTATAGAAATAGATGATGAGGATTGGAATGGCATTAAGGTAACGCCGGAAAATACCATAACCATCAACGGTGAAGTTGATAAAGAATTGTTTAAGCCGGCAAAGATTGATGTAGAGTCGTTTAGCGTAAAATAATTTTTGAAACAAATTTATGGCTTTTTAACTATAATAGCTTTAATAGCTACACATAACAGTCAGAAAGGTTCAAAAGTAAAGGAGGTCATTAGGCCTCCTTTTTTAGCGGAAAAAGTTAGGAATAATCATTGCTATACAGAACCCAAAATATAGCCCATAAATCGTAAGATTAAGGCAACAAAAAGGATTGAACAGATATGAAATAAAGCAAGAATTGGAAAAATTAAATCTTGCAAAAGTTCCATCAAGTTCTACAATTCATAACATATTCAAAAAGCATAATATAAACAGGTTAGATAAAGAAATGAAAGGTCATTCAAAGAAAGAAATACGATGAATAATAAAGGAATATGCTGGAGAATTAGGGCATATAGATTGTCATTATTTACCGAGAAATATAATAGAAAATAACAACAAACGTTATTATTTGATAGCTTTAATGGACGATGCCAGCAGAACAGTGTTTGTAAAGGTTATTCCTGATGGAATTAGTTCGAAGATTGTCTGGGGTAGGGCATATTTAGTACCGAACATTCGAATCAACTTAACTACTTGATTTAAAAAAGAAAAAATCGCCATTTCTGACGACTTTTGAACTGTGGCTGGAGTGAACTTGCAATTAGCGATATTAGTGTTGTATTTTTCGTAATTTTATGATAAAATACATCTTGTACGTGGGGGTATGAATGAATAATATTTCTACAATTAGCATTGCAGAACCGAGTGTTGAACATTATGAGGCATTTATTGATGCTTGTAAAAAAATGCAGGCTTATATTAGTGATGATAGTGTTCCAAATGATGTAGGTAAACACGAAAGTAAAGGTTTCATATTTGCAAGAGATGGTTATGCGAATATGAGTAAAGATGATTTTGAGAAAATAATTGTTAATGGTTATAAAGAAAAAAGCCAAGAAGGTGCTCAAAAACCTGAATATTTTAGATTTATAATGGATGGTGGTACAATAGTCGGCTCAGTTAATGCCAGAGCATTAAAACGAGACAGATTTGATGAAGAAAATGGATTATCAACTTTTGAAAAATGGAATGGTGCCAGAGTAACTGGTGCTGAAGTTGTTTTACCTGATTATAGAGGAAATGGCATATTTGGTAAAGCCCAAAATCTATTTTTTGATGAAATGCGTAAGCAAGGTATAAATGAAATAACATTTACTGTATTGTCAAATAATGATGCTTCCAAAAAAGCTCATGAAAAAATGATGAATAAGTATGGTGGTAGAATGTATCAAGTCTATGGTGATAGCGACGGAACTGGCATCAAATATTATAATAGATATGTCATAAGTACTGATACAAGTGGCAAAAGCAAAGATTTATATAAGGATAATAAAGAAGAAAAAGTTACGACAAAGCTTGATGCAGTTCGTCAAAAAATATCAGAAAAAAAATCTCTATCAAAAACAATCACTGAATTACGAGGTATATTTCCAACAACTAAAGCTCCTTACAAATCAAGAGCAATAACGATAAATCCTAATCTTCTGAGCTTATATCAAAGCAAAAAAACAAAATAGATAATTTTACCCTTTCACATAGCTATGTCAGAAGTTCAACCTTTGCAAAAATTTGCATAGGTTCTTTTTATGCTCAAAAAAGGCTGAAATTAGCTAAGTTATTGAAAAATATAGAAGTGAGTTAGAAGATGTTGTAAAACAAGCCTTCAAAATATATTCATCTTCGAACCAGCTTAAGTATATGAAAATAAAAGAAAAAATCGCCATTTCTGACGACTTTTGAACTGTGGATGGGGCGGCTGGAAGCGCTTTTGTCACCCCCTTAAACCTCTGTATTTTCAAAAATATTTTCTCATGGGCGGAGGTTAAATAAGACAAACTGTCACACCCAACTGTCTCAGCCATTTGCAACTTAAAGACAGCATACAAAATTGTACCTAAAAGTCAAATTAATTTTTCGGTATCTAACACATTTTATGGTGATTGCAACAAATTTTACCTATCGGTAATATTTGAACACATTTGTAACAAAATTAAAAAATATTTTCCCTTTCGGTAAAATTTACTTGATTTTAATTTTTGATATGTTATAATTTTACCGAGAGGTAAAAAATGAAGATTAAGACAACAAAAGATATTGCCATTCTGATTAAAACCGAGCGGAAAAAGCAAAACTTAACTCAGACCGAACTTGCCGGATTGTGCAATGTCGGCTTACGTTTTATCGTGGATGTTGAAGCAGGTAAAGAAACCTGCCAAATCGGTAAAGTGCTAAAGGTTTTGGATGTTTTGGGCATTAATTTAGAGATAAAGGAATAATGAAATGCCGTCATTGGATGTATATTTCTATGGTAAAAAAATAGGCAAACTGACCGAAAAAAACTCTCGGCTTTCTTTTAAGTATAATGAAGATGCCGATACACCGTTGTCGGTCAATCTGCCGTTACAAAAAGAAGCTTTTAGCGATAAACTGACACGCAGTTTCTTCAACAATTTGTTGCCTGAAGAAGGTATTCGTGAAGCGGTTGCTCGCTATAAGCAGGTGTCTTCAAACAATCCGTTTGCGCTCTTAAAGGAAATCGGCGGCGAGTGTGCCGGTGCGGTTGAACTATATCCTCAAGGCGCAAAAAGAGAAGACGAGCCGTCGGTATTAACGCCGATTAGTGAAGAAAAAATAGCAGAACTGTTAAAAAATCAGGCACAGATACCTTTGCTGACAGGTGAAGAAATCCGTTTATCACTGGCAGGAGCTCAACAAAAAATTGCTTTGGCAATATTGCCGGAAAACTCGGATAATTATTATCTTCCGCAAGGTTTGTATATCTCAACACATATTATCAAACCACAAAATCCGTATTTTGAGGACATTATTTACAATGAGCATTTTTGTATGTCGCTTGCAAAACTTATCGGATTGCCGACTGCTCATTCGTTTATAAAGAATTTTAGCGGTCAGTCGGGTTATGTTGTTAAGCGCTTTGACCGTGAAACCGATGATACTGCTCCATCGGGATTAAGACGTGTCCACCAAGAGGATTTTTGCCAAGCGTTGTGTATGCCGGATAAAAAATACCAAAAGGAGGGCGGTCCGAGCATTAAACAATGCTATAAGTTTGTTGCTGCGGCTGATTTTAATCGCAAGGCCGATGCTTTAATGAATTTTTTGAAAACCATAGTGTTTAACTTCATTATCGGTAATTCCGATGCTCACGGCAAAAACTTTTCTTTTCTGCATCGTGGCGGTAAATATGAACTTTCGCCATTGTATGATTTGGTATCAACGCAGGTTTATACAGTGCTTTCGCCGAATTTGGCAATGTCTGTCGGAGGTGAATACAATCCGAATTTAATTCATCGCAGTCATTTTATTGCCATGGCAAAAGATTTGGAAATTAAGCCGACAATGGTGGAAAAGATTATTGATGAAATGAGCGCCAAAATAACAGCGGCATTACCGGAACTTGATAAGCAATTTGCCGGAAACGGTATCAAAACAGAGATTGTTGCTCAAATAAAGGCATTGATAGAAAACAGAATAAAACAAATTTCATAAACTTTGGGACCGAATGTCTACTTTTGCAAAAAAAGTAAAGGAGGCCACAAGGCCTCCTTTGTGTTGCGTGAGCCCAAAGATTATACTTGCATATATCTTGGTGTTTCGGAAGTAACTTGTTCCATCAAAACCTCGTGAACGACATCATCAACCATTCCTTTAGCGGCTTTATAAGTGCGGATTTCCGCTGCTTTCTTTTCGGCTGCCGCTGCTTCACGCTGCTGACGTTTCTTTTCACGGCGTTTAGCACTGTTGACTTTCTTACGGGCTTCGGCTTTTTTAACTTCTTCACCCAAGAACTGCGTGATTTCTTCATCAAGTTCGCCATTGACCACTTCGGTATAGATATCCGACAAGAAGTTCAATTTCTCATTTGTATCTAATAACGAAAGAGCATAACGGGCAATTCTTTTGCCGCCAAGACGGAGCGTAAAGATAGACTGACTATCGGTATCAACAATCAACTTGTTCATACGATTTTGTTTATTCCAACTATTTTTCTTGAAGTTGCGCATATTGTCATCCAAAAGATTAAGAATGCGCTTTTTGCAAGTATCGTAGTTGAGTTTTCCTTCATCTTGATATGTTTCAATCTTGACTGCGTTAAATTTTGCTAATGCGTTTTTCATTTTAAGTTTCCTTTCAATAAGTTTGTTTAATTAGATTTGTTGTTAAATGTTGTGTTTTAGCAATGACCGTCAATGACATAAACCAAGTCATCATTGGCAAACGGACATTTTTCATCTTTGGTGTAATGAAAGTCATAATCAGCTGTTATAAAGGCATCAATGTTATCACCGAGCTTTTCTGCAGCGTCTTTATACTTCATAATTTCACCCAATTCTTCTGAATCTGTTTGGTATCCAGTTCCACAATAATCAAATTGTGCTGAAGTCCGTTCGTAAATTGCATTATCGTCACCGATTAAAAGATGATTTGCTTTCATAAAAGCAGCTAATGCTTCATCAAAATTACCGTTGTTTTCTTCTACAAAAGCATTGATTTCATCTTTGTTATCTGCTACCATTTCATCCTGATTGGCGTAGATTTGCTTCCATTTTCCTACGGTTACTTCAATGGTATCATCATAGGTCAAAGCCTCACTTAATAAATCCCAGAAGGGATGGTCTTTTGTTCTTGCTATAACTATAGTGTGCATTTTATTTTTCCTTTCAAAAAAAGTTAAGTTTGTTAATGTTAAAAAAAGCATAATAATTCTGTTATCGGAATTGCGGCATTCAGCCACCAAACCAATGGTTAAATCGGTTGTTGTTAGGGGTTAATCGGAACGGTTAGCGATTAGTGTGCTAAACGTGCCATCTAAATATGTTGCTCCATTTTGGAAATCTGTTGCTTTAAGCGGAACAATTTCCATTGAAGACATATTTTGTGATAAATTTTTCTCATTTTAGTCTTCCTTTCGTTAATGGTTAAATTGATAGGTTATTCACCTTACACTTACATTATGGGAACAATTCAAAATCAAAGTCAAGAGTTTGTTTTTGCGTGATTTTCTTAAAATATCATTTTAAATAGGTATAGATAGGTGTGTGTAGGTGTAGCTAGGTATTTTTATTTCGGCAGATGTTAAAAAATGCCGTCATTTGGTTAAAAATGATAGCATTTTGCATGAGAATCGGAAAATTTTGATTCGTTTTTTTAGATTTCATTTTCTTTTTGGCGCATCTCTTTTTCAAGTTCCGCAACCTTCTTCATATCCTTGTTTTTATAGGCTTGCAGAAGCGGAACATAATAGCGGCTGTTCTTACCTTCACCGACAAACGGAATGCGCTGCACACCTAAAATCTTATCGTCTTTACGCATATCAAGAAGCGAACTGTATTTGACGCCCAAGAATAAAGCTGCCTGCTTAATGTTCAGCCAACCCGACTCAACCGCAATATCATACTCGGTCTTATCAACCTTCTTGGCTTCGGTATCGCCATAGTGGGTTTCATAATATTTGGCTTCCTTCTTGTAGCCGTTATCATTTAAGGCCTTCACAAAACTCTTGAATCCGTCTTTGCCAATCTTATTCACAAACGGTGCAAAGCAAATGTTTTTGAACATAATATTTTCATTGAGTTTTGTGCTATTGAAATTAACTTCTCGGTAAAATGTCAGCAATTCAAAAACCGACTGTTCCGGAATATTAGCATTGGCAAAATTTACATCGCCCTTGAAAATGCAGTTTCTCATTTCCAATCTATCAAAAGGATTATCCCTAAAATTCCTATAATAGTCAGCCTTGAAAGTGCTGTTTTCATTAAAGATGCAATTGGTAAATACAAGGCTATCGGCTTGGTCAAATCCGCCACCCAAATGAAATTCGCTGTTGAATGTGCAATTCTTTAGTTCTGCATAATGCAGACCGTCTGTAATCGGAATGTGCAGGGTGCTGATTAGAAAAAATTGAATTTTAGCTGGTTAATTTAATATTTAGATTTATAGGATATTACTTTGTAGGGTAATCTAATAAAAG
>CAMAJR010000051.1 GCA_945835885.1 uncultured Alphaproteobacteria bacterium | reverse complement strand
GAGCGCTGGTTTGTGGTACCAGATGTCGTCAGTTCAAATCCGATCATCCGCCCCATTTTACGCCATGCCTTTGCGCACGGCTTTTTTATTATAATCTTTGCAATTTTGCCTGAATAAGCGAGTGCGTCATCAAATTATTCAAAGTTGTTTGCGACGGCATTTGCAGAACGTCAGCCCCGCGCTTACCCATACTGCTGTTGGTTAAAATCGCCTTAAACACATTATGAGCAAAATTATCTTCATCATACAAATTCGGGGTATTGACATTTGTTAAATTATGCCCGAATTCGCTGTCTTGCAGTTCTTTAATTTCTCCGTCTTGCATAAATGCCAATTTTTCAGGCATTTTCAGCGCTAAAATATAATTACGCTTATCCGGCAACAATGACAATCGTGCCGGTGTTTGTTCATTTTTTACTTTTGTTTTTTCATAAAGTTCGTGACTATTCAAATTCACAAACGGTTCGCGGCGATTATCATCATCTAACGCGTTGGTGTAAAAATGAACACCAGAATATCGCAAATTGTCACGCACCGGTAAAAAACCGTAAGAGTTCACAAATACATTTTGCAAAGCATATTTAGCCGTATCTTCACCGTAAATCTGCCGCGTTACATCGTGCAAAACATTAAGGCAACGGTGTGCATTTGCGGTTCCGGCACAATAGCTGAAAATGGTTATATTCCGGAAATTATCAGCAAGTTCTTGTATTGATAACGGCTTTGCGGCAACAACTTTGTTTTGTTCATTGAGTTCAATTTTTTTTGCAACAAAAGACAGCCAATGCTTCTTCACAAAATCAACATCTTCCGTTTCATAAAAGCTATCGTTAAATCGCAATGTTTTCAAAACAGATGTAATATTTGAACTGCGTGATTTTTGAATCGGATAATGCACCACATACAAATCAACATCTTGCTTAAACAGCGAACTGTCCAAACTTTTGCGCATATTATCCGCCACCCATTTTTGCAACGTTCTTTCATTGCATTTAATGCGAAAAGGCATAAATAAAAACAAATGGCGGCGTTTTGCATCAATTTCATTTTCAACCGGCGTATAAGTCGCAGAAGACAATCCATCGGCAATATTCGCTTTCCAAACTTTATAGCGCACAGCATTGTCAAACGTCCGTTTATCGCCGATTTTGCCGTTGCACGCAACAACATATTCGCTTGAAGCATTAAACAGGGCTATCAAATCTTTATCAACAGCATATTTTTGTTGCAAATTTCCTAAAATATTTTGCGAATCCCGCATATAACCGCGCAGAAAAAGAGCATATTCAAACAATTTATGTTCTTTAAACGCGTATTTCGGATACATAATCGGCTGTTCGCCCGCAGTTGCAATAAAGCGATTAAGCTGGCGCATAAAAGATTTAACCCGCGCAGGATACTCTGTATTATGCGTCGGTATATAAAGACTTCCTTGCAAAACATCTTCATAAAATGCCGTGCGAAAAACAGCGGCAAACGGATTATTTTTCATCAACTTTCCTTTCAATGGACTTATCATACTTTAAACAAATCCTCTTGTCACATCAAGTTGTGTTAAAAAATATTACAGCAAAAAAATGCGGCTGAAGATTTCTCCGCAACCGCATCAATTCATCATTAAAAATTTGATTACACCGGCTTGATATGCCAAATATTTTCGGCATATTCCATAACCGAGCGATCACTTGAAAAATAGCCGATTCGCGCCACGTTCAAAAGTGCTTTTTTTGCCCACAAATCTTTATTTTTATAGTCTTGTTCCGCGCGATGAACGGTATTATTAAAGTCTTCCAAATCAGCTAAAATAAAGTAATAGTCATTGTTCAAAAGCGCATCAAATATCGGACTGAACTGTTGCGGATAATTCGCATCGGCAAACATCGACGAATTAACGGCATTCAAAATGCGTTTAATGTATTCCGAATGTTCATAAATTTCACGCGGATTATAAGTCATACGACGCTCTCTGATTTGTTCTTCCGTCAGTCCGAACAAGTAGAAGTTATCCACCCCGACGGCGTTGCGGATTTCAATATTGGCACCGTCGAGCGTGCCGATAGTCATGGCTGCGTTTAAGGCAAATTTCATATTGCTGGTTCCGGATGCCTCAAAACCGGCGGTAGAAACCTGACAGCTCAAATCGGCAGCCGGAATCAAATATTCGGCGACTGAAACCTTATAATCCGGAATAAACACCACTTTAAGCCAATCATCAACGCGCGAGTCATTGTTAATAACTTTGGCCACATTATTAATCAATTTTATTACCAATTTGGCAAAACTATATGACGGTGCCGCTTTTCCGGCAAAAATATACGTTTTAGGCACACTCGGACGAACGTGGTCGTTAATCAGCGCCAAATAATCACCGATAACCTGCAAAATTGTCATCAACTGCCGTTTATATTCGTGTATCCGTTTAGCGTGAACAATATACATACTTTCCGGATTGACCATAATACGCGTTGATTTATAGACGTTTTGCACCAAACGACGTTTGTTTTCTCGCTTAATTTCACAGAAACGATTGATAAAATCTTTATCATCGGCATATTTTTCCAAATTGCGCAACAAATCAAGGTTGGTTATCCAATCACGCCCGATTTTATCACAAATCAGCGTTGCCAAGGAATTATTGGCGTGCACCAGCCAGCGACGCGGTGTAATACCGTTGGTAACGTTGGTGAATTTTTCCGGCCACAATTCATAAAATTCCGGAACAAGCGAAGTTTTAATCAAATCGGAATGCAGTTTTGCCACACCGTTAATTGAAAATGAGCCGACAATGGAAAGATTTGCCATTCGAATAACCTGATTATCTCCCTCTCCGTCAACAATCGCAACTTTTCCGAGTTTATATGAATCATTGCCGAATTTATTGCGCGCAAACTCCATAAAACGCCGATTGATTTCATAAATAATCTGCAAGTGACGCGGTAAAATGCGCCCGATAATATTGCTCGGCCACTTTTCGAGTGCTTCCGGCAATAATGTGTGGTTGGTATAGGCAAAAACTTTGGTAACAATGTTCCAAGAATCTTCCCATTCCTGATTATAAACATCAAGAAGCTGGCGCATCATTTCAACAATAGCCAACGCCGGATGGGTATCGTTCAGCTGAATACAAACATATTCCGGCAATTTGCTGAAGTCGTTGTTTTTTTCCATAAAGCGCCGAATAATATCCTGCACGGCACACGAAACAAAGAAATATTGCTGTGTCAGACGCAATTCTTTGCCGGAAATAACGTTATCCGACGGATACAAAACTTTAGAAATGGTTTCGGTGCGGATTTTATCGCGCACGGCCTCCATATAACCGCCGCTGTTAAAAATATTCAAATCAAGTTCTTCATCGGTTTTGGCAGAAAACAGGCGCAAATAGTTGACCGACTTACCGTCAAAACCGACAATCGGAAAATCATACGGCACTCCATAAAGCCGATGCGTGTCTGCCCAAATATAGCCGATTTTGCCGTTCGGCTTAGTATACATTTCAACGTGACCGCCTATCGGAATGGTCACCGTGCGGTCATAGCGCGCAAACTGCCACGGCGAATTTTCTTCAAACCAACTGTCCGCTTGTTCTACCTGATAGCCGTTTTCAAACTTTTGCTTAAACAAACCGAATTGATAGTTAATGCCGTAGCCAAATCCCGGAATACCGAGCGATGCCATCGAATCCAGATAATCCGCCGCCAAACGTCCCAAACCGCCGTTTCCGAGCGCCGGATCGTATTCGGCATCAAAAATCTCCTGCAAAGACAAATCCGGCCAACCGTCGATTTTGACATCTTTTAAAATATCATAAAGCCCTAAATTATAAAGATTGTTCTCAAGTGAACGCCCTATAAGATACTCAATGGAAAGATAATAAATACGTTTGGTTCCGACCTGATTATAGCGCGCGATTGTTTCATACATTTTATCCATTGCAAATTCACGCACGGCATACGCAATAACTTTAAATGCTTCTTCTTTGGTAATTTCACAGGCGCGTTTTCCGATAAAATATTTGATGTGATGTTCGATGGAAAGTTTCAACCTCGCCTTATCAATTTCTGACAACATATTTTTATTTTCTTTCACAATGTGCCTCCCATAATATTTTTATACATACCGTTTTATACCGACATATAAGCAAAATTGATTGAAATTTGTTTAACAATATAGCACATTAATTTATAAATTGAAGATAACTTTTAACTTATCATTTATTTTTTTTGAAACCGGCTTTATAAGCAAAGAAAAATATGAACGAAAAGAGAGATAACACTATGAAAAATATATATAAAAACTTAATGATGACAGTTGCGGCAAGTATGTTGATAAGCTTGCCGGCACACGCCGAAACGATTTTTGACGCGATGAGCGCGGCGTATGACACCAATCCGACCTTGCACGGACAACGCGCTACCAGCGGTGCTACAAATGAAGACGCGGCTTTGGCGCGTTCCGGTTTTCGTCCGACCATTGCCGTCGGCGCAAATTATACCGACAGCCACTCGCACACCGTCGGAACACCGACGCATGACGGATATGCCAAAGGTTACAGCGGTTCAATAACGCAATCTATTTTCAGCGGCGGTCAAACCTATAACGGCGTCAGAGCTGCCGACCAAGCCGCAAAAGCCGATTTGGATAATTTGGCGGCCGTGGAACAAGCGGTTTTGTTAGACGCCTCCGCCGCTTATTTGGATGTGGTGCGAGATGAAGCCATTGTTAAACTGCAAAAAAACAATGAAAATCTTTTAAAAAAGCAACTTGATGAAACATTGGCACGCTACAATGTAGGAGAAGTTACACGCACAGACGTAGCTCAATCGCGCGCCAGCTATGCGCAAGCGCAATCCGATGTGGTTTCGGCAGAAGGTAATTTAGCCATTTCACGCGATTATTACCACCGTATTGTCGGCCGTTTGCCGCAAGATGTGCATTTTCCGGAGAACTTAGACACATTGTTCCCGACACAAGAGAGCGAAGCAATGTCGTATGCCATCAAAAACAATTATTCGCTGAATGCGGCAAAACGTGCGCTTAAAGCGGCCAAATACAATGTTAAAAGCAAAGAAGGTGCTTTGTTGCCGTCTGTTGACTTTACAGCAAAAAGCGGCCGCAGCAAAATTTCGACCTTCAGCGGCCGAGACCCGTCAACATACAGCACGGAATACACGTTAAATATGACAATGCCGCTTTATACCGGCGGTGCAACCCGTGCCAACATTCGCAAGAGCAAATATCAACGTGAAGCCGCCAAAGAAGCACTGCGCGAAGCCGAGCGCGGTGTTGTTTCGGGTGTAACGGCAAATTGGGCGTTGATGCAGGCAAGCAAATCGAATATTGCTTCTATCGGTGAACAGGTTAAAGCATCAGCCATTGCTTTGGAAGGCACACAAAAAGAGGAATCCCTCGGCAACCGCACGGTTCTTGATGTTTTGAATGCTTACCAAACATTGTTAATGTCACAAGTCAGTGAAGTCAAAGCCCGACACGACTATTATGTTTCTGGTTTGCAACTGTTGCAATCAATGGGCAAATTGACCGCTCAAAAGCTCGGTTTAAACGTCAAATATTACGATGCTAAAGCCAATTATGAGCACACACGCGGCAAATGGCTCAGTTTATCCATAGATGAATAGATAAAAGTGTTGCGAAACAAAATATTTTCTGTTATATTGGCTCAAGTGATTATTTTAGTTTGAGGCATAATTTTATGAACAACCTTGAAGATGCGTCGATGGATGAAATATTAAACACCATTCGTAACGCGCTTATTGAAAAAGAAAGAAAAGCATACTTTCGCTCTTTTTATCCGGAAAAAAGGCCGGAAGACGAAGTGTTTGTTCTTTCAAAAGCAATGATTGTCAAACGTGAAGATATTCCATACAATATGGGAGTATGGAACTTTAATGACGTTGCCAAGAAAATGATGAAAAAATACAGAAACTACTACAACAACCGCTTAGCAACGGTCGGTCGAGTGCGCGTAAAGGAAGAAAAAAACGCCTGAAAAGGTTTCTTCCTCCCTTTTATTTTGTGATTTTGACGTGCAACAATTTTAAATTATGGAAAGAAAAATGTTAGAAAAAAACTATAATCCGAAGGAATTCGAAGAAAAAATTTATGAAAAATGGGAAAATTCAGGGGCTTTTCAGCCGGATATGCGTGCAAACAGCGAACCGTTTGCGATTGTGATTCCGCCGCCGAACGTTACCGGCGTTTTGCATATGGGACACGCGCTGGATAACACGCTTCAGGATATTCTGATTCGCTACAACCGTATGCTCGGCAAGAAGGTTTTGTGGCAACCGGGAACCGACCACGCCGGTATTGCCACACAAATGGTGGTAGAGCGCAACTTGGCAAAAGAAGGGTTGACGCGCCACGATTTGGGACGTGAAAAATTCATCGAAACCGTTTGGGAATGGAAAAAACAATCCGGCGGCACAATTTGTAAGCAACTTCGCCGTTTGGGCGCTTCTTGCGATTGGAGCCGTGAGCGCTTCACGATGGATGAGGGCTTGTCGCGTGCGGTGCGCAAAATCTTTGTTTCGCTCTACAAAGACGGCTTAATTTATAAAGCGAAAAAACTCGTCAACTGGGACCCTGCACTTGAAACGGCCGTTTCTGATTTGGAAGTGGTGCAAAAAGAAATGGTGGGTAAAATGTATTATTACAAATACCCGCTCGAAGATAACCCGAATGAGTTTATCCATATTGCCACCACGCGTCCGGAAACAATGTTTGGTGATACGGCAGTTGCTGTGTCTAAAGATAATCCGAAGCTCAAGCATCTTATCGGCAAAAACTGCATTTTACCGATTGCCAACCGTGTTATTCCGATTATTGCCGATGACCACGCCGATCCGGAAAAAGGAACAGGTGCGGTGAAAATCACACCGGCACACGACTTTAACGACTTTGAAGTCGGCAAACGTCATAATCTGCCGATGATTAACATCTTAAATCCGAACGCAACGCTCAATGAAAACACGCCGTTTGCCGGAATGACGACACAAGAAGCGCGCGCAAAAACAATCGACGCGCTCGAAAAACTCGGCTTAATGGAAAAAATCGAAGAACACCCGATGGTTATTCCGTATGGTGACCGCAGCGGTGTTGTGATTGAGCCGTATATGACCGACCAGTGGTTTGTTGATGCACCGAAATTGGCGGTAGAAGCGCGTCGTGCGGTTAACGACGGCGAAATGGAATTTGTTCCGGCAACCTATAAAAAGACCTATTTTGAGTGGATGAACAACATCCAGCCGTGGTGCATTTCGCGTCAACTCTGGTGGGGACATCAAATGCCGATTTGGTATGGTCCGGACAACACGATTTTCTGTGAAGAAAACGTTGAAGAAGCACAAGCCGCGGCCGACAAACATTACGGCAAACACGTCGAATTACGTCGAGAAACAGATGTGTTGGACACTTGGTTCTCATCGGGCTTATGGGCATTTTCAACACTCGGTTGGCCGGAAAACACCGAATACTTAAAAACGTTCTATCCGACATCGGTTTTGGTAACCGGCTTTGACATCATTTTCTTCTGGGTTGCCCGAATGATGATGATGAGTATGTATATGATGAAGCGCGTTCCGTTCAAAAAATGCTACATTCACGGTTTAGTGCGTGATGAACAAGGGCGCAAAATGAGCAAATCGAAAGGCAACACCGTTGACCCGATGCAGACCATCGAAACCTATGGCGCCGATGCTTTGCGCTTTTTTATGGCATCATCGGAAACACAAGGACGTGATATCAACCTTTCGGATTCGCGTATTCAGGGCTATCGCAATTTTGCCACAAAACTTTGGAACGCCGCCCGTTTTTGTGAGATGAATCAATGCTATTCGGTTAAAGATTTTGACATTAACAATGCCAAGCTTGCCATCAACAAGTGGATTATCGCCAAAGCCAAAGAAGCAACCAAAGATGTAACCGACAACTTGAACAATTACCGCTTTTCCGATGCGGCAAACGCGGTGTATCAGTTTGTTTGGGGCACTTTCTGCGACTGGTATATCGAACTGACTAAGCCGATTTTCTACGGCGAAAATACCGATGATATTGCAGAAACACGCGCCGTTGCAGCGTGGATTTTGGATAGAATCCTCGTGATTTTGCATCCGTTTATGCCGTTTGTAACCGCAGAATTGTGGAACAATCTGACCAACCGAAGCATTGATTTAATCAAGGCACAATGGCCGCAGAACGAAACAATCAATGATGCCGATAAGCGCGAAATCGACTGGTCTGTTGACTTTATTTCGGCGATTCGTTCATTACGCTCGGCAATGAATTTGCCTGCCGGTGCCAAACTGACGGCTTATGTTCAGGCACAAGACGCAGATTTGGCAACGCTTGCCGCTCAAAATACGCTGATTTGCAACTTAGCACGGCTCGAAAAAGCCGAACCGCTCGGCAATATGGAAATCAGCAAGGATATGGTGCAAACCGTATGCCGTGATGCCACGATTTTGATTCCGCTCAAAGGTGTGGTTGATTTTGAGGCAGAACGGGCACGATTGAACAAAGAACTTGATACACTGAACAAAAACCTTGACGGTTACGCACGCAAACTCGGCAATCAGGAGTTTGTGGCCAAAGCGCCGGAAAAAGTTGTGGCGGAAGAAAAACGCCGTCAGGCCGAAGCGATGGAAAACAAAGCCAAAGTTGAAGAGGCCCTGGCGCGTATTGCAAACTTTTAATAAGGAGAAAAACAGATGAAAAAATTGATGCTATGTTTAGTGGCTTTAGGGCTTTTGAACGCTTGTGCAACCGATGCCTATACCGGTGAAAGCAAGGTGGCGAAAACTGCTTGGGGCACAGGTATCGGTGCAGCGGTCGGTGCCGGTGTCGGCGCACTCATCGGCGGAGAAAAAGGCGCACTTATCGGTGCCGGAATCGGCGGTGCAACCGGTGCGGTTGCCGGCGGTTATATGGACGTGCAAGAAAGCAAATTGCGCCAAAAACTTGCCGGAACCGGCGTTCAAGTGGCGCGTGACGGCGACAACATTCGCCTGATTATGCCAAACAGCATAACGTTTGACACCAACAACGATGTGATGAAAACATCGGCAAATGCCGTATTGGATTCGGTTGCTCAAGTGGCTAAAGAATATGACAAGACCAAGTTGCAAATTATCGGTCACACCGACAGCACCGGTAATGACAAAATCAACAATCCGCTTTCGGAGCGCCGTGCACGCACGGTTGCCGGCTATTTGGCGATGCGCGGGGTTGCCGGTGCGCGTTTGTATGCAGCCGGAGCCGGCTCAAAGCAACCGATTGCATCAAACGCAACGGAAGAAGGCAGAGCCCAAAACCGTCGTGTTGAGATTTATCTCATTAATGCGCAATAAAGAGTGTGGCATAAAATTGCCGACACAATAAAAAATCCTTCAAGTTGCTTTACTTGAAGGATTTTTTTTGCAACGTTCTATTTAACAAAATTGTTGAAAAAGGAACGTTGTTCTGAATGGAACGTCAGCGAAATGAAGAATCTCCTTAGACGCCGTGCAATCACCGCAAAGTGATTATGTTGCCGCTTTATAACGCCCGAGGCCGCATAGCGACACATAAGATTCTTCGTCGGCATTTGCCTCCTCAGGATGGCGTTAAAGTTCTTTGCGCATATTTCAACAAATTCGTTTAATAGAGTGTTTTGCAAAACAATGCCGTTCTTGATACATTACAAACGTCGCGGCAACAAAATCGGCGCGCCAAACTTATGCCAAGAGCCGAAAAGTTGCGGTGCCGGCAGAAGCAATTTCTGCGGAATCATTGATGATTTTTTGAATCCGCGCAAAAGTTCGTTTTCTGCAGTAACCAGTTGCAATTTGCCATCTTTTCGCAAGCACCTCATCACTTCAGACAGCGCATCAGAAGCACTCATAGGCAGAGATAATATCCGCAACGGCTGCATATAAATAACCGGCGGCCGCCAAAAAATAACATTTCTGCCATACCCCGCACCATAATAAATTCGCCCCAAAGTCAACCGCGTCACACTCGGCATCCGAACAACAATGCGCGGCGATTCAACAATTTTGCCCACACGCGTTACGGTTTCGACAAATTTGACCTGTGAAACCGGATTCTTTAATTTGCTTTCCATAATGATAAAATAAAAAAATATGATAATTGTTGCGTAAAACGTTACCAGTATAGCTGTGCACTTACTTTTTGCCAAATTATTTTAAGAAAATCCATAAAGCCGCTTGACATACGCATTTTTTTGTCATATTATTTGCGTGATTTATTATATTTTAGATATTACTGTGTCCGTTCGGATACTCTTTGGCTTTGACGAGTTTCATTCAATATATTATTCACTAAAAAAAACAAAAATGAAAACAAACATGAAAACAAACATGAAAACAAACCCAAAAAACACCGGTATCGGGGTATTAATTTTTGCATGCGGCATTATTGCTGGGGTGTTGGGCAATCTTGCTATCCGCAAAGTGAAAAACATCAAAATCTTGCCGGACAACTGGTGGGAAGAAGATGATATGGAAGATTGGAGCTAATTTCTGTGTCTGAGCAACAAAAAAGACGACCCCCTCTCAAAAAGGTTGTCGTCTTTTTTTTGTGAAAAATTTCTAAATCGGTGCTAAAAACAGCACACTGCGACGCTCTGCCGAAGCTGTTTTCGCTTTTTCACAACGTGTCCAAAACTGTTGTCCGAGGGCACCGAACAGCATACAATCGCCGCGTCCGATGTTCAACAAACTGTTATTGATTGTTTCCAAATGCTCTTCAAGCAATCGCAGCTGTTTTTTTGTCGGCAGCACCATATTCAATTTGCGTCCATAAAGAACCGCCTCTTGCTTGGAAATCGGTGTTTTCAAGAGCGAATCAATATCTAAATAATATTCCGAACTGACAAGAATCCCTTTGACACCTTCTTCGGTTTTGACCGGCGAACAATGGCGATTACGCAACACAAAATGCCCAATTTGCGCGAAATTTTCAGATTTTAAC
>CAMAJR010000050.1 GCA_945835885.1 uncultured Alphaproteobacteria bacterium | reverse complement strand
CGAAAACAAGCACCGACTTGCTAAAAACGCGGAGAATGAGTCAGATGCGCCGTGACTTTTGAGCGCCGTGTAGACAGAGCCACACAAGCGAAAACAAGCACCGACTTGCTAAAAACGCGGAGAATGAGTCAGATGCGCCGTGATTTTTGAGCGCCGTGTAGACAAAGCTACACCAGCGAAAAAGTTACAAGCAGATGACCATTATCCGCGTTTTTTATTATTTTGAGGGAGTGGTGTAGGTATAATACCTCAGCGCAAACGAACATGCACGACGTGTGCCGCAAGAGCAACCTGATGAAGCCGTGCGTTCTTCAAACGGCGTCGGATTGAGCGGGTCATTCGGCTTGCCGACGGTCGGAAGGGTGTAAGCCGGTTTTATAATTGTTTTTTTAACACCATTTTCTTCAACTTCAACTGCCCCGCCTTCGGTATTTTCTTCTATATCACGCAAAGCAGTATCGATACCCTGCGCGTTAATTTGACCGACAGCCGCCGCCATCAATCCGTTTTTCTCATTACCCCAGCTAAGCTGCGCCAAAGCAACGCAAACCTCTTTTGTTAATCCCTGATAAGCAATTTTGAAAGTCGGCAAAAGTTTGCCGGTTTGTTTATCTTGCACCGGCAACGATGACGAAACAGCGATTGTTCCGCCATAAACATTATACAAACGCCCGTCGCGCACTAAAAAATCCGGCATCGTATTGGATTTTGCCATCAATTTCATAATATCGGTGTGCGTTTGAGTATGAACGGCGTATGTTGTGCGCACGTTATCAATCAACTGCGAAATCTGATTTGCCGTGCGTTTCAGCTGGGTGTTATAAACATAACGATTGTAGCCCCAAAAACAGCCATGCACAACCAACAACAAAAAGATGATAAAACCTGTCCATTTGAATAAACGATTCAATTTTTTAGCATTTTTCTCATAAAAATCAAAAATTTCTTCCAACTTTGATTTCTGTTCTTCCGGCCTGTTTATCATCATAATTTTTATCCTTTATACAATTCGCCCGTGGCAATGTTTAAATTTTTTACCGCTGCCGCAAGGACACGGGTCATTGCGCCCGACGTTGGCAAACATATCTCTGTTTGCATCTTCATCGTTGGTTACCGCGCCGTCGTGAACTGCCGACATTTTACGATTTTGCTCACGTTGCATCGCTTGAGCCATTTGCTGCTCCGAACCGATTTGAATAACTGTATGGCAGATAACAATAGTAACACGCTCTTTTAACACGTCAAGCAAATCCGAAAACATACGGAAGGCCTCTTTTTTGTATTCATTCAACGGGTCTTTTTGCCCGTAAGCACGCAACACAATCGTATGACGCATTAACTCAAGTGCGGCAATATGGTCTTTCCACAACTGGTCAAGAACTTGCAACAAAATACTTTTCTGCACCATTTTCACGGTTTCCGGCGGCAACATTTGTTCTCTTTGAGCCAAACGCGCATCAACTTCGGCAAGCACCATTTCACTAAGTTTCTCGCTATCGATATCCGGACTGTTGCACCAGGTTGCAATCGGCATACTGAAGCTGGTTGTAGTCTGGATATCTTGCTTTAGGCTGTCGAGGTTCCATTCTGCCGGCGGCGTGCCGTAAGGAATGTGTGCGCGAATAATCGTGCTTAAATATTCATCACGCATATCCTTAATGGTTTCGGAAACATCATTCTGTTCCATCAATTCGCGACGTTCGGCATAAATGATTTTGCGTTGGTCGTTCATCACATTATCGAACTTCAGCAAATCCTTACGAATATCGAAGTTACGTTCTTCAACCTTCTTTTGTGCTTTTTCGAGCGCCTTACTAATCCACGGATGGACTAATGCTTCACCTTCAGGCAAACCCAAACGTTGCAACACGTTTGACATTTTTTCCGAACCGAAAATGCGCATCAAATCATCTTCCATTGAAAGAAAGAATTTAGATGTTCCGGGGTCACCCTGACGACCGGAGCGCCCGCGCAACTGATTATCGATTCGCCGACTTTCGTGACGCTCGGTTCCGACAATATATAAACCGCCCGCTTTAAGCACTTTTTCTTTATCGGCAGCAACTTCTGCTTCGATTTGTTCTTTAAGTTGCTCCAATTGTTCAGGCGTTTCGTCACCGGTTAAACGTTCTTTAAGCATCATATCCGGATTACCGCCGAGTTGAATATCCGTTCCGCGACCGGCCATATTTGTTGCAATCGTTACCGCGCCCGAAACACCGGCTTGCGCCACAATCGCCGCCTCGCGCTCGTGATGGCGTGCGTTTAATACCTCAAACTTCATATCCGGTGCCGCTTTATGCAGCATATCGGCAACAATTTCTGATTTTTCCACCGATGTTGTGCCGACCAAAACCGGCTGACCGCGTTTATGACAATCAATAATCGTGTTAATAATTGCACGATATTTTTCCGCCGCCGTGCGATAAATTTCATCTTGCAAATCTTCGCGTAAAACCGGCTTGTTGGTTGGAATTTCTACACATATCAAGCTGTAAATATCACTAAATTCGGTTTCTTCGGTCATTGCCGTGCCGGTCATACCGGCCAACTTCGGATATAAGCGGAAATAATTTTGAAACGTAATCGATGCCAATGTCTGGTTTTCTGATTGTATTTCCACGCCCTCCTTGGCTTCGAGTGCCTGATGCAGACCATCGCTGAAACGGCGTCCTTCCATAATACGTCCGGTAAATTCGTCCACAATAACAACTTTGCCGTCTTTAACAATGTAGTCCACATCGCGCTGAAACATTGTATGCGCGCGCAAAGCATTGTTAACGTGCTGCACCAAATTTACATTGCCGATATCATAAAGCGCACCGTCTTTAATCAAACCGGCGTCACGCAGCATCTGCTCAACGTGTTCCATACCCGATTCGGTCAAAGTCACGGTTTTGCGTTTTTCATCTTTTTCATAATCGGATTCTTTGAGTTGCGGCGCCAACTTTGCCATTTTGATATAAGTATCTGACGAATCTTCCGCCTGACCGGAAATAATCAGCGGTGTGCGCGCTTCATCAATCAAAATCGAGTCCACCTCATCAACAATGGCAAAATTAAAGTCACGTTGCACCCGCTCATTTAAATTAAATTTCATATTATCACGCAAATAATCAAAGCCCAACTCGTTATTTGTTCCGTAGACAATATCGGCATTATACGCCGCTTGGCGTTCCAAATCATTTTTCCCGTGAACGATATAATCGACACTTAAACCCAAAAAGCGATAAATCTGTCCCATCCACTCGGCGTCACGTTTAGCCAAATAGTCGTTGACCGTCACAATATGGACACCTTTGCCCTCAAGAGCATTTAAATAAGCGGCCAAAGTCGCCACCAAAGTTTTACCTTCACCGGTTTTCATCTCGGCAATCATACCCTTATGCAACACAATACCGCCGATAAGCTGCACGTCATAATGACGTTGTCCCATAACACGTTTTGCCGCTTCTCTGACTGTAGCAAACGCCTCCGGCAGAATATCATCAAGTGTCTCGCCTTTTTTCAAGCGTTCGCGGAATTCCACGGTTTTTGCCTTAAGTTCCTCATCGGATAACTTAATAAAATCCGGTTCTAATTCATTGATTTGATTAACGATTTTATATTGTTTTTTTACAAAACGGTCATTGGCGCTGCCAAAAATTTTACGTGCAATTTGTCCTAACATTTGTTTTCCTTATATAATTCTTTGTTCTTATACTTAGTTTGATTAAACCTTAAAGTCAATACTCTGCGCAAAAGTTATAAACTTATATTGAATTTTAAAATAAACAGGATATAGTGAGTCCGATTTGTTTATTTAGGAGGATTTTTTATGAAAAAATACATTATTGCCACAACGGCGATTGTGGTTGTTTTAGTTGCCGGCGCCTTGACTTATAAAGTTTATGCCGAAAAAAACAACGGCGTTGCCGCAATCGTTAACGGCGAGCAAATTACCGTTGCCGACATCAAAGAAGCATATAATCAAAACCCGCAAATAAAAGCGCAAGTTTCTTTTGATGAATTTTATAATCACGCGCTTGATGTAATGATTAACAGCAAATTAGCGTTGCAAGCAGCCACCAAAGAAAATATTCAGGCAACACCGGAATATCAAAAACAGCTTGCCGAATTGCAAGATGAAGTCGCACGTCAGGTATATATTGAAAAGAAAGTCAATGAAAAGTTGACCGATGAAGTTATTCAAAAAGAATATGAAACTTATATTGCAAAATTTGAGAGCGAACCGGAAATTAAGGCAAAACATATTTTGGTTGAAAATGAAGATATCGCAAAGGAAATCATTGCTAAACTCAATAAAGGCGAAAAATTTGAAGAATTGGCGGCACAATATTCCAAAGACCAACCGGATTTAGGTTACTTTACGGCAAAAATGATGGTGCCGGAATTTTCCGATGCCGCATTCAAATTAGCAAAAGACAGCTACTCCAAAGAGCCGGTTAAAACCGAATTCGGGTATCATATCATTTTGGTTGAAGACATACGCACAACCGAACCGCTGCCGCTTGAAAACATTAAAGACCAATTAAAGGCCATGTTAGGTCAGCAGGTTGTTGCCGAAATCATCAAAGAAATGAATGATAGCGCTAAAATCGAAAAATATGATTTGTCAGGCAAAAAAATTGAAAACAAATAATTTTTTTGCTTTTCAGAAACACAGCGTCGACCCTCTTGTCGGCGCTTTTTTATTGCATAAATAAATCTGCCGTGTTATAGAACGACACAAATAAAATTATTAACTCTTAAAATTTTTCTGCTTATGATTCTTAAAAAACAAAGTTTCCAAATCAAAAAGGTTAAACAAACAGAAAAAAACTGGTTGCTGTATGCCAAAGGATTTGACAAACCGTTTGAACTTCCGAAAGAAAGCGTTTATGGTGATTTGCCTCCGGTATGGAAGTTTCCGTGGCAATACCATACGCTCAACATCAGGACTATCGCCGATTTTGCGGTTTATGCCGAGATGGACGGTTTGGTTTTGTTTAATCTGCCGGAAAGCCAATATCCGGAGCAAGCCAAAAAAGAAATTGCACGATTGCGCAAAATAGAAGAAGATTATGCTCAGTTAGAAAAAGAATATGCCGATTCGCTCAAGACACAGCTGACAGAATATCTGCCGCAAGTTCCGACCGCCAATGAGCTTGAAGACAGCATTTCCGAATTTCCGGTATGCTGGCAGCAATATCTCAAAATGCTTCTGCCGATGCAATATCGTGATGCGGATTCGCGGCAACGCCTTTACCTGATGTATTGGCTGGTTTCGATTGCCAATCGTTTGTATAAGCGCCATATTGACACAGAATCCTTTATTGATGTCGGTTGGGCAATTTTGGATTTTATGGTTCACAACCAAGCCGTTTATGATTTAACCGATGTCCTTGTTGACGAAATCGAAAACAACCTCGACCACCGCAACAGTGAAGCGTTTGCTTTTTATTTTGAAGCACGCGTCGAGTTACGTCGTGTTCTGCCGCAAGCACCGCAACGTTTGGAAATAGAATTGATTAAAATTCTTTGCCGTTTGCTTGAGAACTATGCCGAAGACTTGGCCTTATTGCAGCGCCGGCGTCCTTACACGCTGTTCGGACAAACGATGGCTACCGACAAAGAATCGTATCGATTCCTACGCAAAAAGATGAAACTGCCGAAGTTCACATCGCTGATTATTGAAAAGCAATTCACCGATGAAGAAATTAACGATTTTCATCCAAACTATTGATTTTACGAAAAGTCGCACCACAAAGTGCGACTTTTTGTATATTTTTTAAAAAAAATGCTTGATTTCGACAAAATTATGTGTTATATACAAAACAATTCAATTATTACTTATTTACAAATTCAAAATCTCAGCTTATGAACAAAAACACAAAAGTTATCAATCCTATGAATCTCGTCGGTCTCATCGCCAATGACAAAGCAAACAAAGTTATCAATGCTATGGGATGCACCGACACCGTTGCTCCGAATGTTCAGCTTCACAAAGTTGTGTTGCGTGAACAGGCTTTCAACGCTCCGGCCGGCACACCGTTTTACGCATTTGCCAAATCGGCAGGCGACCTGACGGTTTTAGTTGATGTTGTAACCGGACGCCCGTTGGCTACTGACGGCTCGGTTATCGCTTCAATGTCGCAGGTTACCGGCAAATTCAAGATTGACGGCGTCATCTACGACAAGCTTGATACCCTCAACGGTCAGGCTCGCTATCACGTCGTGCGCGTCAGTCGTAGAACCCGCGCCAAGGCACAGACACGAGCAAAGATGCTGACACAGTTGCACACTGAGCAGCAAAATGCCGCTGCTGACTATTGGCAGAGAGATGAACCAAGTGATTGGGATTAACCGTATAATCTGATTTATGATGATTGAGTTGCTGATTATGTGCGCCCTCAGCACCAAGCCGACCGCACCGTGTCCGCCGCCCCCGCCTCTGCCAACGGAGAATTTAGTCGGGTTGCCGGCAAAAAATGTTGAACTGGTTGATGACAAACCCGAAAATAAGGGAAAACCCCTTTACCCTACGGGTAATTCATCTCCGAAAAAAGTTCTGAAGCTGCCGAAAGCCAAGGCCAAGTCTTCTGACTACAATCGCCGCGGCAATCGGAACCATTAAGCCAAAGACGCACTCAACCGAGTGCGTCTTTCTTTTTTAAAGATTGCGTCAATTTTTTATGGATTTTAAATATTTTTGCGTTAATATATCGCAAAATATGACATTTATTTTAAGGAAAAAATCATGAAAAAAATTGCAATACTCGGCGTAATGACAAGCCAAGGACGTGAACTCTTAAATGTTCTTGAAGAAAACGGATTTGCGGCAGAAGATATTTTTGCCGCCGATGTTGATTGTCCGCTCGGCACCCAAATTTCGTATGGCGAAGATGTGGATATGGATGTTTATAATTTGCGAGACTTCGACTTTGGCTCGGCACAAATCACGATTTTTTGTGTTTCTGAGGATTTGGCAAAACATTATGTGCCACGCGCACTTGCCAAAGGCGCTATGGTTATTGATTGCTCGGGCGCTTATGCCGCTGACAGCGACGTGCCTTTAATTATTTCCGGCATAAATGATGAGCAAATTGCCGATGCCAAACGCAACATAATCGCATTGCCGTCATCTTTGGTAACACAAGTTTTGATTCCGTTGCAAAAAATCCATAAGCCGTATAAAATCAAACGTTTGGTTATCAGCACATACACGGCGGTATCGATTCACGGCAAAGAAGCCATGGACGAGTTATTCAATCAAACACGCAAAATTTTTATGAATGAACCGCTTGTTGATGACGAAGCTGTTTTCCATAAACAAATTGCCTTCAACGTCTTGCCGCAAATCGGCGATTTTATCGGCGACGAAACCGATTTGGAGTGGAAATTTGATGCACAGGTCAAAAAACTGCTTGACACCGATATCAAAGTTCACGCCAACTGCGCGGTTGTGCCGGCGTTTGTCGGTAACGGTGCATTTGTAAATGTTGAATGCGGCAAAGATGTTGATGTTGATGATGTCCGCAACCTGATGCGCGGCACCAAAGGCGTTGTGGTTTTTGACAAGCACGTTGACTGCGGATATGTTTCCATCAATGATGCGCAAAGTGAAAATGACATTTACGTCAGCCGTCTGCGCCAAGATATTTCGGTCAAAAACGGTTTCAGCTTTTGGACGGCTGCTGATGATTTGCGTGCCGGAGCCGCTCAGAACGCCTGCAATATACTTAAATCAATCTTAAAAAAGTAGGAACAAACTTATGTCCAAAATGTTTTTGAAAATTCTGTTTGCATTTTTTCTCACAATCTCGCCGGTATTTGCGGCCAACGGCGCAGCTTCCGCAACCGGCAATTCGACCTCGGCGGCACCAACGGAAACAAACTCAGAAGTGGTTGATTTTACGCTCATAAATCAAGAAATAGAAAAAATCCAAGCAGACCTGACCCAAGACGGTGTTTCAAAGGATACACTCGACGGATATGTTTCATATTTAAGCATAACCGAAAATAAAATGGCGGAAAACCGTAAAAACTTGGAAAAACAGGTCAATTTTATTCAAAAACAGCTCGACGCGCTCGGTTCAGGCCCGAAAGAAGGAGAAACCGAAGATGCCGCCATTACTTCACAACGCGATGAATTGGCACAACGTTTGGCTTCACAAGACAGATTGATAAAAGAAAATGATTTGCTTATTATTAAAATGGAAGAATTAACAAAGCAAATCCTTGCCGCCCGCAATCAAACAATTTACGGTGATTTAATTACCAAACAATCGGCAATGATAAACCCGTTGACATTTTTTCATGATTTAAAGGCCTATGTTATTTTCTTTTGGGACATTGTCAAATCTCCGCTCGAATGGTATCGCGGCATTCCGCAAGAACAGCGTTCTTATACTTTATTAAGCATCGGTGTGATGTTTGTTATTTTAATGATTGCACTAACGCTGTCAATTTTCTTAAAACGCTTCATTTTGCGCAACTGGGGGTATAAAGCAGAAAATACGGCACCGTCATTCAACCGCAAAGTGCTTGCCGCAATTGCGGTTGCCGTCGGGCGCGGAGTGATATTTGCCTTTTTGGTCAGCGGTTGTATCTTATGGATGGTCAGCACCAAAATATTCGGTGACACTTTATTAAACACCGTTTTAATGGTTTCGGCCTATTTCTGCCTTTTAGCTATTGTTGAAGCCACTGTTTCGCGCGTGACTTTCGCACCGAATTATCCGAATTGGCGTCTGGTAAATATTGCCACAGAAAGAGCGACGCGTTTTACCCGAATGATTTTCTTGTTTATTGTCATCAATTCGATTGCGGCCATACAGGTTGTGGTTGCACAAGAAGGAAAATATTCAACCGAAACCGTTCATTTTGTTATGATGATTTCGAGTTTTGTGAAAGCGTTTTTCCTGATTTGGTTTGCAAAAATCTCATTTGATACTTATCGTGATGAAATAAAAGAAGACAACGAAAGCACGGCGGAAGAAGACGAAAGTGTGGTCAACGGCGGCTTTCGAATGATTTTGTTCAGCCATATATTCTGTGTCGGCACTTTTGCACTATCATTATTCGGCTATCCGGAATTGTCTTTGTTTATTTTTAACCATTTGATTGCGTCGCTTATTTTGTGCGGGCTGCTTGAAATTGTGCGTCGTTCGATTATTGATATAATAAAGCGTGTTGTTGCCAATGGTCCGTGGCTCAAAAAATACCGTAACCGTAAACGCTTGATTGAAAAAATGGACTTTTGGCTGAGAGTGATTATCAATCCGACGATTATTTTGGTCGGCTTGTTTATGTTGCTTAATTTATGGGGATTGCCGGGCGATTTTATTCTTTCTTTAGGAAAACGCCTTTTGTTCGGTTTTAAAATCGGCGGAATTGAAATTTCGTTAATTGCGATTATTCTTGGATTTATCGTCTTTTTCGGTTCACTCACGCTGATGCGTATTATTCGCAAACACTTAGCGGAGAATGTTTTACCGAAAATAGAAATGGACGATGGTATTAAACATTCAATGGTATCCGGCATCAGCTTTATCGGTTTTATTATTTCGATTTTATTGGCAATTATTGCCGTCGGAATTGACCTTACAAACCTTGCATTCATCGCCGGTGCTTTATCGGTCGGTATCGGTTTTGGCTTGCAAGATGTGATTAAAAATCTTGTTGCCGGTATCATTATTTTGCTTGAACGTCCGTTCAAAGTAGGCGACTGGGTTGTTTTAAGCGGTGTTGAAGGCACAATAAAGCAAATAAACATACGCTCGACAGAACTTCTCAGTTTTGATAAAACAAGCGTAATAATTCCGAACGCCACGTTAATATCCTCAACCGTTACCAACAAAACGCACGGTGATAATATGTCTCGTCAGAGTGTAACCGTCGGTGTTGCATACGGCTCTGATGTCGAAAAAGTTACGCAAATCCTGCTTGATTGTGCCAACAATCATAAATTGGTTATGAAAAATCCGGCTCCTTATGTTCTTTTCAAAGACTTCGGTTCAAGCAGTTTGGATTTTGAATTGCGTTGCTATGTCAAAGATATTTCAAAGGGCTGGATTGTTCCGAATGATTTGCGTTATGCCATTAACAAGCGCTTTATTGAAGAATGTATTGAAATTCCGTTCCCGCAAGTTGTAGTTCATAAAGGAGAAAAAGTTTCGGACAATATGCAATTTTATGCTATTCACAAACAAGGTGAATCTTAAACATATATGCATCTGAAAGGCAGATTTTTATGAAAATAAAATTTACATTATTCTTGTTAATTACCACATTTACAACTTTTGCTGCCTATGCGCAAGTTTTTACGCTGGACGATGTAAATTGCAGAAAAGATTTAGATAATCGCTTGTATTGCGAAGAAGCTGTTACCGGAACACCTTTGAACGGTGTTATTGAAGAATACTATCCGAACGGCATAGTGCAAACTCAAACCTCTTGGCAAAACGGCAGATTAAGCGGTTCAAGCCGTGAATATGCCGAGACCGGCACATTGATTGCCGAAAATGTTTGGAAAAACGGCACTTTGAACGGTGTATTTAAAGAATATTACGATACCGGCACCATAAAAGCAGAAACCGTTTATAAAAACAATCTGCCAAACGGCTTGCGTAAAGAATATTATCCGAACGGCAAAATACAAACAAAAGGCACATTCCGCAACGGTAAACAGCACGGCATAATTAAAAGCTACTATGAAACAGGCACCTTAAAAGAGGAAACAACATGGCATAACGGTAACGCCGACGGATTGCATAAAGAATATTACGGCAACGGAAAAATCAAAGCCAAAGCAACCCTTAAAAACGGCAAACCGACCGGCAAAATTCAACGTTATGACTCTAACGGCAAAAAAATCGGTAAATAATGAAAATACTTATTATCGGGCCATTGGATGCAGGCAAATCTACACTTGCATATTATCTCACTCAACAGCTTGATTTGCCGCGACTGAATTTAGATGAAGTATCACGCATCAAAGGCGGCGGTTATCGCGAAACTACCGAACAATTTGCTATTATCGACGAGTTGATACAAACCAATTCCGACTGGGTTGCGGAAGGGTGTCAAAAACCGCTTTACGAGCGTTTAGAACCAGATTTAATTGTAGATATGCGGCTTAATCGATTGTTGGCGGTATGGCGTTTTACACATCGTTTTATAGCGGCTAAAAAACTTATCGGCAAAGATATTGCACCGGATTTACCGATTCAGGCGTATCATTATCGCAAAATAACGCTGAGCAAGATTTTGGAATGGAATGCAATCAATCGGGAAATCAACGCCGAAATTACCGATTTTTTAAATAATACCCCGACACCGACTGTCCAATGTCGGCATTATCGTGATTATGATAAGGTTGTATCCTGGATAAAAACGCACACCGCTATAAGCACCTCAAAGTCGTAATTATTTTTCCGATGCGACTGTATTTTTCACTTGCAAAATAAAAAATATGGTGTAAATATAGCTTTTGTCATCGGGGCGTAGCTCAGGCTGGTAGAGCGCTTGGTTTGGGACCAAGATGTCGCGTGTTCGAATCATGTCGCCCCGACCAATATAAAAAAACGCCACCTTTTCAGGTGGTGTTTTTTTATATTGTTTTTGGGCCACCGGTTCGAACACGGAGAAGCGTGTTCGGCTACAAGCGAAAGGCAGACGAGAGTATGCCGGTCGGCGATT
>CAMAJR010000049.1 GCA_945835885.1 uncultured Alphaproteobacteria bacterium | reverse complement strand
AGCTATAAGCTTTCCGGAACCCCCAGACTATCTGGGGGTTTTCTTTTTACAAAAATATGGCTTTCCGCCAAATTTCGGAAAGCCATTATATGATAAAATTTTTCTATAAATTATCTGACCTGTTCAACCACAGCATCCGTAATATCCGTGCCGCCGTTTACAAGCGAGGTTTTATTGAAAACAACAGCCAAACCTTCTTTTTCGGCAACTGCGTTAATCACGTCGTTAATACGTTTATCGGCAGCTTGCAGACCTGAAGCGTGAATTTTATCAAACGTGTCTTTTTTAGCGTTAATTGTTGCCAATGATGCTTCAGACAAGGCCTTTTTTGCCGCTTGATCTTGTTCTGCCGTGATTTTCATATTTGCTTCATCAGCCATTTTTTTAAGCTCTTGAATCTGTGCCTGACGCTCTGCACTCAAAGCCGCAATTTCTTTAGAAGAAAGCACCACGCGCTGAACATCAACCACCGCAAATTTCATTTTGTCGGCAGAAATCGCTTTATAAGTTACCAATGAACTGATAACCGAAGCTGCAATTGCAACTAATACAACCAAACCATAATTTACTTTTCCGTTAGACATTTTATTCTCCTTAAAATTTAATTTTTTTTTATGTTATCCGTTTTTTTTAGATTTTCAAGAGTTTTATATCATAAAACGCACAAAAAATAATTGACCTGATGCAAAAACAGCGTATGCTTGGGAAATAATAATACTTGATAATCTGGAAAAAATATGTATCAACCGCAAGAAATCGCCGTTTATATTCATTGGCCGTTTTGCAAAAGCAAATGCCCTTATTGTGATTTTTATAAAGAACTTGCACGCAACACCGACCAGAATACTCTCATTGATGAATATATCAATGCTTTGCAGCGCTATCGGCAAATTCTTCCCGACCGTGTCGTGAAATCCGTTTTTTTCGGGGGCGGCACCCCGTCACTCATTAAGCCGGAAAATGTGGCAAAAATCATTGATAAAATCGCGCAATTTTGGCCAATCAAAGCAAATGCGGAAATCAGCTTGGAAGCCAATCCGAACACGCATTTTCAAACCATATTTACCGATTTGAAAAATGCCGGTATCAATCGATTATCGCTCGGTGTGCAGGCGTTAAACGAAGCGGATTTACGTTTTTTGGGGCGCACGCATACGCTTAAAACGGCGCGGCATTGTCTTGCTGAAATTGCGCAGGTTTTCGATAACCATTCGGCAGATTTGATTTATGCAAGACCACAGCAAAAATTTGCGGATTGGGAAAAAGAGTTGACAGAAATATGCTCGTATGGCTTAAAGCATTTGTCGTTATATCAGCTGACGATTGAGAAAAATACGGTATTTGCACAAAAGGGCGTGCAACCGCTTAATGAAGATGATGCCGCCACAATGTATGACCTGACGCGCGATTTTTTGGCGGCGCGAAACTATGCCTTATACGAGGTTTCAAACTTTGCGCAAGCCGGCTTTGAATCGGTGCACAATCTGACTTATTGGCAAGGCGGTGATTATATCGGAGTCGGTAAATCGGCACACGGCAGATTTGTCCTCAACGGCACGCATTATGCCGCAGAATATCCTTTTACACACATACCGTTGACACCTCAAGAGCGCGCCGAAGAACTTGTGTTTATGGGACTACGGCTGACCTCGGGTATAGATAAAGCCGAATTTCAGAAAATTTGCGGTTTTGATTTGTCGGAAGTTATCAACACCGAAAAATCGAAAAATCTGCAAAATGCCGGATTTTTAGCAGAAACACCAACACATTTTTTTGCCACCCGTTCCGGATTGTTACTCTTAAATCAAATCATAGAACAACTGCTCATCTAAAAAGCAAACCCCGCGGTCAAAAATCGACGGCGAGGTTTTATGCCTAATATAATGCTTCATCAGACCACGTTGTTTCCAAGCTTATCCAATTTTTTTTAACACGATATATGACTATATAAGCAATGAGGAAAACATAGAAACTTGCACAGAGTATGCCATAACCCAACAGCGCACGCGCAAAAAGCCGCAACAAATCATTGTCTATTTCCAGAGGCACAAACATTGTATAAAAGACACTTTCGAAAAATACAAGAGCCATCATCGGAATACATATCCATCCTACCCACGGATGAATAAACTCGAACCACCCGCCATTACCATACGGCAGATTCCACAACTTACTGTCTAACGCCACACCTAGTGCCATAACGACACACATAGCGGCGCACGCAACCAGAATACATGTAAAAATACTCATAAGCTCATATTTTTTACATAATACACTAATTATTTTGAAACAATCGTATATTATCTTGCTCTTATAATTTTATCAAGTTTCATTTCGGTTTGTATGCAATTTCGGACTAAAATATCAAATGCGTCAACAGGCCGCCAATGATACCGCAACAGTATAAAATAGCAACGATTCTCAGATTTTCTTTAAGGCGGCGATTAACCCGAAACAGCACCAACAATCCGACACCGCCGCTGACCAACGAACCGCTCATTAAAGTCCCGAGTGGAATGAATCCATCCATATACAGTTGTGTCAAAATCACCGAAGCTGAACAATTCGGCACCAATCCGATTATGCCGCCCAATAATTCCCCAACCAAAGGCAACCGCATATAATCAGTTGCGGCCGAAATGTCAAGATATGCCATAAGATAATTCAAAATCAAAGTGAAAACAAAGATAAACAGCGTAATCCGCACCGAATGATACAGTGCCGGTTTTAACACCGAATCTTCACAGTGGCAATTTTCGTTTTCACACAATTCTTCAATGTTTATTTGCGGTCGCGGTTGATATTTGCGCCACACAAAATTAACCGCATAGCCGAACACAATGCCGCATACGATTTTATAGAGCACTATTTGTGTAATCAAAAACGGTGGCACCGCGCCCGAAATCATAATCGGCAACATCTCGTCGGAAGTTGAAAGAAAAATCGCCAACAACGTGCCGATTCCGATAACGCGGGCGGCATAAAAATTAGCTGCCACCACCGAAAATCCGCACTGCGGCAAAGCACCGCACAAGCTGCCGACAAGCGGGCCGCTCCAGCCGGCTTTTTTGATAATCTCCGCCGTTTTTTCCGACGTTTTATGCTCCATATATTCCAAGCACAAATAAGTCGCAAACAAAAACGGAAACAGCTTTAAATTATCAATTATCGTATCAATTAAAATATCCATCGTTGCCCCAAATTTTTTGCAATTTCCCGCATTATAGCGACAAGTTTTTCAATGTCAATCCAATCAAAATGATGTTGACTAAAAATAATGAGCTATTCAAGATGACAACAATATCCGTCGAACAATCCGACGGATATTGTGGGAGCATAAATCGCTTATTCGTGTATGAGTGATTTATACTGTTTTAAATCCTTCATATCTCTACGGATTTTCTTTGTTCCCTCGGCGGTCATCGGCTTTCCTGTCGCATTCGGATTTTCTTTATCCGGCGTTTTATTAACATCTCTATCGTCCATATCTTGTTTTACGCCGTCTTTAATCGACTGTCGTAACTCGGTAATCTTTTTCTTATAAATATCCTGAGCCATATTATCTTCTTTAACCAGTCCCGCCATCGGCTTGCCATCAAATTCCTGTCCATCAAATTGCATTGCCAAATCGGTGCGGGCACGCCCTTGCATTTCTTTTGAACGCTGTTCAAATTGCTGTTCCAATGCGGCAAATTTCTCAGAAATATGTGACCGTTCAAACGCCGCGACCGTATTAGCTGCGCGAGTTGATTCTATTAAATAAAATTCCTGAAGTTTCTTATTTTTTTCGTTAAATTTCTGTTCTGCCATTTCAAAATTTTTATTATATACATCATCCGTTACTTTAGGCAGATATTCTGCCGTCATTTCCGAGGCTTGCGCATCCCCCATTACCAGATTAAGTTGAGCCACGGTGCTTTGCAACCTCATTTGTTTATCTTTATTTTTCATAAACAATCCCATTATTTTTTTAGGTTCATATGAAAGTTCAACTTTTTTACCGGCAATACCTGCATCCATAAACTCTTTCAATGCTCCGTCGCTTGGCTCTTTTGCTTGAATCTCATCTCGCATCAATTTTATTTCTTGCACTAAACCGTTTATTTCAACATACTTAACGCGAGTTTTCTTCAAAAATGACCATTCGGCATTAGCTTCTTCATATTCTTTTTTAGCAACTGCCGCATCTGATAAATATTGTTTATCTTCATTATATGCTTTTTGCGCTTTTGCAATAGCCGGACGCAACGTTTCTATAAACTTGCCCATTGCTTTAGAAGAAGTATTCAGCTTTGCCGCACGGTCGGCATAATTGCCCAACATATCAAAATCAGGATTATTATTTGCAACAACCTTAGTCATCATCTCGAGCTGAGTTTGCGCCGGAAGTTTATCGCCGTATTTACTGATAATCTGAGCACACAAGTTCGGTGTCATCTTTGCCGATTGTTCCAAGAATTGCGGACGATATTTGGCGACCAATTCTATATTGGCAATTCCTTGAATCGGTTCTTTATTTTGCCATTCGTCAATTTGTTTCTGTGTATTATTTTTTTCTGTTTGCGAGAGATTACCTTCTTTCAGTTTTTTATTGAGTTTTGCGATTTCATTATAGACCAAATTCACATTTTTATTTACCTCATCAACGCTCTTTTGTGCCGCCACTTCATTTTTGGCTTCTTGCAAAGTTTGATAATTCATCGCATTATATGATAGTTTCGGCTCTAAATGAGCATCTAACCTGAAATTATACATCACTTCATAAAACAACTTTTGCGTTGCCTCTCCGCGTGCCGCCACATCCTTAAAAACCTCCGACACATTGCGCCGCGAATCGCTGTATCGCAAGGCATCCTTAAAATCAGGTTCTTTGGCAAGCTCCGCCAATTTCAGCTGTTGGGCTGAAGTTTCTGCCGTTTTCAGCAAATCAACAAAGACAGGAACTGACGGAATTTTACCTATGTTACCGCGAGACTTCAATTGCGCCTCCAATGCCGCTGCCTTAACTTCCCAACTCAACCGATTGTCAAGCGGTTCAACCTGCAAAATATTACCGTATTCCACACGTCGATACGCTTGGCTCAAGACCAAATTTGCAGCATCTTCCAAATCTCTGTTAAAACCATCTGCCGCTGCTTTACTGAAATCTAAATTAAGACCGTTTTCTTGCTGCAGACAAAGCGTAGACCCCCTATTGGATTCGGAACAAATTTCCAAACCGATTGCCGCCAATTGCGCTACCGGTGTCAACTTTCCGAACCATTCTTTATCTTTGCGCATATGTTCATTAATTGCCCGCAATGTCAACGAACGCCACTCCCTCAGATTCGGCTTAAAACTGTCATTTTGCACATCTCGCGACATTTCAACAATCAATGCGCTGTCATGCTCCGGATTACCTTGTTCAAATGTTTTTTCCAGTGTTTTTTGCAAAATATACGAATACGCATTTGTATCATTCTGATTTTTATATCCACCCCAATCGGAATACACCAATCCCATTTTGATATCTGTAAATCCATCGGCCACCGGCAAAAAAGTCATTTCATAAGCGCCGCCCTTTTTATATATTTCTTTGGCCTGTTCTAAATACTCATTGCGTGTTCCAAAATCCTTTATTTCGGTGATTTCTTTATCAAACAGCTTATATTCTGTCATTATGATTCTCCTTGTTCTATCGCTTTTATAATATATTATCCATTATATTGACAAAAGTCAAATATTTTTTTGTCGCGTTAAATATTTTTATTTTACAAAACTTGCACAGCTTTCTAATAAAACTTGATTTTTCGGGATTGTGTGCTATAAATGCGCCAGAAACATTTTTTGTTTACTGCAGTAATTGACGCAGTATATTGTGTTTTCAATATATTGTGTTTATCTAAAACTAACTTATAAGGATATGTAAATGTCAGATGTAAAAATGAAAATGATGGATGCCAACGAGGCCTGCGCTTCGGTTGCGCACCGTATGAACGAAGTCTGCGTGATTTACCCGATTACCCCGTCTTCTCCGATGGGTGAATGGGCTGACGCGTGGTCTGCCGCCAAACAAAAGAATATTTGGGGTATTAGTCCTACTATTCAGGAAATGCAATCCGAAGCCGGTGCTGCCGGTGCTTGCCACGGTTCGTTGCAGGCCGGTGCATTAACCACCACCTTTACGGCTTCTCAGGGTTTGCTGTTGATGATTCCGAATATGTATAAAATTGCCGGTGAATTGACGCCGTTTGTTATGCACGTTGCGGCACGTTCACTCGCTTATCACGCTTTGTCGATTTACGGCGACCACTCCGATGTTATGAGCTGCCGCCAAACCGGCTTTGCCATGCTTTGCTCTAATTCGGTGCAAGAAGCAGGCGATATGGCTGCGATTGCGCAAACCTCTACTCTGCGTTCGCGTGTGCCGTTTATGCACTTCTTTGACGGTTTCCGCACTTCTCACGAAATCAAAAAAATTAAGTTGCTTTCCGATGATGATTTGAGAGCAATGCTTGATGGCGTTAATTATAAGTTTAACGCCGAGCACGCTTTGCGTCCGGAAAAGCCGGTTATTCGCGGCACGGCGCAAAACCCTGATGTGTTCTTTCAAGGTCGTGAAGCGGCTAACCCGTATTATGCTAAGGTTGAAGGCATTGTCCAAGAAGAAATGGATAAGTTCGCTAAAATCACCGGCCGTCAATATCACGTTGTTGATTATGTCGGTGCGGCAGATGCCGAAAACGTTGTCGTTGTAATGGGTTCGGGTGCCGAAACGGTTGAAGAAGCAATCGAGTATCTTAATGCGCACGGCGCAAAACTCGGCGTTTTGAAAGTTCATTTATATCGCCCGTTCCCGACGGAATCTTTCTTGAAAGCTATGCCGAAAACGGCCAAAGTTGTTTCTGTTTTGGATAGAACTAAAGAAGCCGGCTCTCTCGGCGAACCGCTCTATTTGGATGTGGTTACGGCTTTGTCGCAAGCTTACAGCAACGGCAAAATCGCCGCTCTGCCGAAAATTTACGGTGGGCGCTACGGCTTGTCCTCTAAAGAATTTACACCGACTATGGCTAAAGCCGTATTTGACAATGCGGTTGCCGATGCGCCGATTAACGGCTTTACGGTCGGTATTGAAGATGATTTGACTCACAAATCTTTGGCTTATGACCCGTCGTTTGATGTTGAACCGAATGACGTCGTCAGAGCCGTATTCTTCGGTTTGGGTGCAGACGGCACGGTCGGCGCCAACAAAAACTCGATTAAAATTATTGCGGAAGATGCCGGCAAATACGGACAAGGCTACTTTGTTTATGACTCTCGTAAATCCGGCTCAATGACAACATCTCACTTGCGTTTTTCGGATAATCCTATCCGCTCGGCTTATTTGATTAACAAGGCCGATTTTGTGGCTTGTCACCAATTCCAATTTATGAAAAAGGTTGACATTTTGCATATTGCCAAAGACGGTGCCACTTTCTTGTTGAATGCGCCGTATAAACCGGAAGAAGTTTGGGACCAATTGCCGATTGAAGTGCAAGAGCAAATCTTGGCTAAGCACCTCAAATTCTACACGATTAACGCCGTAGAAGTTGCTCGTGCAACCGGTATGGGCCAACGCATCAATACCGTGATGCAAACCTGCTTCTTCGCAATTTCAAACATTTTGCCGAAAGATGAAGCAATTGCTCAAATCAAAGCGGCAATTAAGAAAACTTACTCCAAAAAAGGCGATGCCGTTGTTCAAAAGAACTATGCGGCTGTTGATGCTTCTTTGGAGCATATGTTTGAAGTCAAATATCCGGACCACGTTACTTCTAAGTTCCATCGTTTGGCACCGGTTCCGGCTGATGCACCTGAATTTGTTCAGGGCTTAACCGCAAAATTGATTGCCGACAAAGGTGACAGCATTACAACCTCTGAGTTGCAGGAAGTTGTTGACGGCACTTGGCCGACCGCAACCACACAATTTGAAAAACGTTGTATTGCAACCGAAGTTCCGGTTTGGGATCCGAACACTTGTATTCAATGCGGCAAATGTTCAATTGTCTGCCCGCACGGCGTTATTCGTATGAAGGTTGCTGATGATGCCGAATTGGCAAACGCACCGGCTACTTTGAAGCACGCCGATTATAAAGGAAAAGAATTTGCCGGTAAGCAATTTATTTTGCAAATTTCTCCGGAAGACTGCACAGGTTGCGGCGTTTGCGTTACCGCTTGTCCGGCGAAAAATAAGGAAAATCCGGAATTGCACGCTATCAATATGGAACATATCGAAAATCATCTTGAGGTTGAAAAAGCTAATTGGAAGTTCTTTGAGACACTGCCGTATGTCAAACGCACCGATGTCGTCAAGAATATGCCGAAGACAACACAGATGATTCAACCGTTGTTTGAATATTCCGGTGCTTGTGCCGGCTGCGGTGAAACACCTTATATCAAACTCTTGACGCAATTATTCGGTGACCGTATGGTTGTGGCCAATGCTACCGGCTGTTCTTCTATTTATTCGGGCAACTTGCCGACTACCCCGTATTGTAAAGACGAAAAAGGGCACGGTCCGGCTTGGTCAAACTCCCTGTTTGAAGACAATGCCGAATTCGGTTTGGGTATGCGTATTTCCATCGATCACGGAAATGAAACAGCTAAATCTTTGCTCGAAAGCATGAAAGACCAATTAGGTGAAGTTGCCGATAAGATTTTGGCAAATCCGCAATCCAACGATATGGAAATTGACGCTCAGCGCGATAATGTTGCCGCTCTGCGTGCCAAATTGATGGCAATTAACAGCGATGAAGCCAAGCACTTGAGTGAAATCGCCGATTATTTGATTAAAAAATCTGTATGGATTATCGGTGGCGACGGTTGGGCTTATGATATTGGTTTTGGCGGCGTAGACCACGCAATCGCCAGCGGCCGCAACGTCAATATTTTGGTTGTTGATACCGGCGTATATTCCAATACCGGCGGACAACAATCAAAGGCTACGCCGATGGGCGCATCTGCTAAGTTCGCAACCGCAGGTAAAGAGTTGCCTAAGAAGGACTTGGGTATGATTGCAATGTCTTACGGAAACGTTTATGTGGCTCAAGTTGCTATGGGGGCTAACGATATGCAGGTTATCAAGGCAATGAATGAGGCCGAAGCATACGATGGTCCGTCCATTATTATTGCTTATTGTCCATGCATTAACCAAGGCCTGAATATGGCTGATGGTTTGTCGCACCAAAAGAATGCCGTTGAATCCGGTTCATGGCAACTTTATCGCTACAATCCGGACAATATGAAGGCAGGTCAAGCACCGTTGACGCTTGATTCTAAAGCGCCGAGCAAACCGCTTTCCGAATTTATGGCAAGCGAAACACGCTTCCAAGTGGTCAACAAAGCCAATCCGGAACGCTATAATATGCTTTTGAACAAAGCACAAGCAAACGTTGATGAAAAACGCGCATTGTTTGAACATTTGGCTCAATACAAATAATTGTAGCGTATAGCACATAAAAAAGCGTTTCTCTGTTTATTGAGAAACGCTTTTTTATTATGTTCGATTGTGTTGCTCGTTCCGCTGAAACAAATAGATTCTTTGCAACGTTCTATTTAACAAAATTGTTGAAAAAGCAAGCACGTTATTCTGAGCCGGCGGAATGAAGAATCTTTTAAGACGCCGTGCAATCGCCGCAAAGTGATTATATTGCTACTTTATAACACCCAAGGCCGCACAGCAACGTATGGAATCCTCACGTCGGCGTTTTCCTCCTTAGGATGACGAAAAAGGAAACACGCACATTGTCATTCTGAGGAAGCCGGAACGGCTGACGTCAGAATCCTCGGACGCTTAGTCCGATAACATGGGTTGTAGTCGCACTGACGTGCGAAGATCCTCACGTCGGCATTCGCCTCCTCAGGATGACAAAAAAGAAAACGCTCCTTAGGATGACGCTCCAGTTCTTTGTGCATATTTCAACAAATTCGTTTAATAGAGCGTAAAAAAATAAGGAGCGATAAAAAATCGCCCCTACCCTGTTATAGTCTTAAACCTTTATTACTCATCTAAAACTCGCGGACGAATAAGTTGCACACGGTTGATAATTTCTGAAGTCAAATCAACAACCGCAGGTGTGCGTGCAGCAACTGAACGTCTGTCTAAAACAACGGATGCCCCCTTTTCTTGCGCTAATTCGGTAACCTTGTCGTTGATTTCGTCGGTAATGTTTTGCAAGGTTCTGCTGTATTCATTAACCATTGTATCTCTTCTGAGCTTTAAGGATTTCAAGTAAACATCCGAAAAATCATCTTTAACTTTAGAATTTTTCAACGCGGATATTTTATCTTGCGCTGTTGCAACTTCATTGTTCAAAATGCTGATTTTGGCCTCAAACTCACGGTTAAGTTCATCCAAATTAACGCCGCGCAAAATCTCTTCCAAATCATAAACATAAACATGTTGCAGTTTTTCCAGTTTATTCTGCAAATTGCTTATTTGAATTTGCTGAAAACCAATAACGCCGCAACAAATCAGAAAAAACAGAACTTTTCCAACCCTCTTTGCCATTTTACTTTTTGGTGCCGGTGATGCCTTTTTTTGTTTTTCTTTCGTTACGTCGGAACTTTCGGTATTACCGCTCAATAAAGTCTTTTTTTGCATTTCAAACTCTTCTTGAGTTATAATGCCCTTTTCTTTCATCTCGCTCAATTTTTCCAAAGCTTCCATATCCATTTTATCTTCTCCACTTGATTTTATACCCGATAACAACCGTTATTCTTTGGCTAAAATCGAAATTTATTCTCCTCAAAAAGAAATCAAGTTTATGCGTTTTTCAACTGCATAAACTTGATTTCGTGTCGCTATATTACCAAGAATACGTTACACCCATACGGTAGCTTGCGTCTTCTTTACCCCATGCCATACCGGCATTGAGCATCAAGTTGTCGGAAATGTTGTGGAAACCACCGACCGCAACTGCACCGCTGCCCTTAAACATACCGGTACCGAGCGAAAGTGAAGTATTGCCTTGAGCACGCGGGTTCGGAACCAAAGCCGACATCGCAGCCATTGAAGCCATACCCGAACGGAACTCAGATTGCAACTCCTTATATTTATCCGCTATATTGTTAACCGCATAGTTTAACTTATACATATTGGTATCTAACTGCATAATTGCGTCGGTAACATTGGTTGTTTCCGCAACATAGAAGCCGTCCTTTAACGCCGAGACATCACCGATGTTGTTATGCAAAGCAGCAATATTTTGGTTAACCGTCTGGTTAGCACTGATGTTTTTCAGCGTCGTATCCGTCAACTGAGATGCTGTTCCAATGTTTGAAGCAACTTGTCCGATAATCATTACAATATCTTTGTTACGCAACGCGCTTTCATTATAGTCAGCCTTCATACCGTTGGTTATATCCTGACGATTGCCTATTGCTTGGTCAATCGCAGCAAAGTGCGTTTCAACCGTTGCATTCGACGAAACATCCAAGTTGCCGTTATATTTGCCGGCCTCTTTAAGCTTGTCAGACAAGCCGCGAACCGTGCCAAGTGCTTCATCAATGTTGTTCAATGCTTCGACAACCGTTGTCGGTAACTTACCGGTTTCATTCGTCAGATTCCTATTGTCGCTGTGTAACTGGTTCAAATCGCCGACCGTGCTGTTCAGAGCAGCAATATTTTGGTTAACGGTATTGTTAGAGCTTACACCGTTATTAGCCGCCACTTCCGTGCGCTCCGTAACAGTGTCTAATCTATCGCCCGTGCCGATATTACCCATAATATTCTGCAAGGCATCCGTTACTCTTTCAACCGTCAAATCACCATAGTTCGGTTTAGTGGTCGGAACAGTGAGGTCTGCACTCCACTTACCCGTATCTTCATCAAACTCACCGCCTATTGCATCTTTAACATTATCGGATATTCCTTCAATTCCGCTGACAACTTCATCAAGTCTGTCGATTGAATTGTTCAAAGCGGACAAGTGGTCAGCAACCGTCGCCGTACCTGTAGCGCCCTTATCCGACAGGTTGTTACCCGTCAAGGTAGCCGCATCGCCGACTGTTGCATTGACTGTGGCAACAGTTGCAATGACGCTGTCTGCAATACTGTGTGTACCTTCCATATAGCTGGTCGACGTAATCGGGGCTTCACCCTTATCGATTTGAGAAACGGTGTTATCACCAATGGTCAAACTACCGACTTTGACATTATCACCAAATGTTGCCGAACCTTCAATCGTCAAATCGCCGGTTGAATAGATATCGCCTTCATTTGTTATTTGGACACCGGATTCGAGTCCGCCTTGGTCATCTCTGCTGCCGATGACGATGTTGTCTCTGACAGTTACTGTTTCGGCTTCAAGATTGTCTAACGAACCCATCTTATCGTTCAAGGCCTTCAACATATTGGCAACATTTGCGTCAGAACCGTCGGTAATGATATCATCGGCAATCGCTTTAATGTTCCCGATTGCGCTATCCAAAGCCATCAGGTTGTTACCGACGGTATTATCTGCGCTAAATGGACCAACTTTGTAGAGATTGCCATTATTCGGTCCGATAGAACCCAAGCTGAGAGCCGCCGAACCACCGCCGGCCGCAATTGCACTGAGCAATTCGTTCTCTTTAAGTTTAGCACGGTTGACTTCGGAGTTAATCGCATCAACCAAACTATCCTTAACCTCGGTTTCCAAATCGTCAAGGTCACCCAAAACATCATTCAGACCGTCTACTTGGCTTTGTGCAATCTTATTAACCTTCAGACCGCTAGCACTGACTGCCAAAGTTTCGTCTGCCAATTTAATCGACAACGTATCTTTTGCTTCGCCTGTGCCAAACTGCAAGCCATCGCCGGCCGTTATCTTGTTCTGCTTACCGCTCAACAAGTTGTTCAAATCAGATGTGGTGGTGTAGTTCGTTAAGTCGCTGACATCTTTTGTGATGAACTTCGATACGCTGTTATCATATTTACTTAAGTCGGTTGTTGCCAACTTCGTCAAGCTGATTGCGCCATTGTCAATTGTCAAATCATTAAAGTTGCCACTTATTGCTACATTATTCAAGCCATCAATCTTATCTGCGTCAATCTTGTTGACTTGTAAGCCGTCTGTGCCAACTGTCAAGGTGTCACCGTCAACTTTTACGGATATCGCGTTATTGTTGTTGGCATCGATGGATATACCTGAACCGGCCGTATATTTCGTATCTACAGCGC
>CAMAJR010000048.1 GCA_945835885.1 uncultured Alphaproteobacteria bacterium | reverse complement strand
AATATACATTTAAGAAATGTGCTTGACAAAAATCATATAAAACGATATAATCGCCGCATAAAAGGAGAATCCGATGAAATTGTGGCAAAAACTCGAAGGATACGTTAAACGCTATTGGGCGCCGGTGACAATATCCGGCTTTGTCGGATTAAGTATTACCGGTGTTATCCATCAAAAACAACTGAATGACATACAAAAAGAAAAAACTCGAGTGGAAAAAATCAGACAAGATTCAATCAAAGCCGAACAATGCAAAATAAAAAAACCTGTGCTTAATATTGCTTATCAAAATGACACTCTTGAACATTCCGGAACGGCATTATATCTTTATTACGCCGGAAAGATAACACGTTATTTTGTTGAAAAAGACGACAGATACAAATTACAATTACCATATTTTGCGCACGAAGAATGGCATCATCATAATCACGAATCGTGTTTTCGGTTGAAGTATTCTTACACACCGGTTGATTTTTATAAATTGTGTATGCATAACGAAATTTCGGCAAATTTGGCAGCTCTTCTGACAGCTCGATACGAATATTTGGCGGCACCGACAAAAGCTAAAAAACGCGCAATCCTCAATCGCTATAAAAATACTTATATGAAGTTTTATTTTGAAAAAGTGGCAACTGGACAAATTAAGCCGGAAAGCAAAAATCCGAATGATATAGAAAAAGAGCGTCAGTTTCTTGCCAACGGCACACTTAATATGTGGATGGCTAAGTTTTCACGTCATTATCGTCCGTCATTTTATAATATGTTGCAAACATATATCAATAAAGTCGGTATTGTTGCCAACAGCAAGAAAAATTACCGATATATTCTCAATCATATGTATACAATCGGCGGCGTGAATTTTGCCAACTATTTCAAAAAAGACATTACATTGCAAGAAGATAAAGTTTTGCTTGCCGAACAACTCTCTAAAATTCGATTTATGAAAGCCGGCGGTGCAGATATTCTAAATATTGTCAACCAAAATTATCCGCTGTTGAAACAGGTTGGAATAGATAAGCAAACGGAAATTTTTCAAAACCTGCTGATTTCGTCACAGCTCAAATATATGTTGTGTCATAAAACGGCAGAGGAATTAAAAGAAAATCCGCAAATTGTGAACTTGTGCTATCGCAAAATTATGAATAAGGTTTATACCGATAAAAGTTTTTCACAAGTTGCAATGTCGTATCCGTTGCTTAATGTTAACCTCTCACATTTAAAAATAAAGGACACAGATTTTGAAAATACGGCTCATCTGATGTATCAATACAAAGGGATAGATTTAACAACAATGATTAACGATTTTTCGCCGAATAAAGTTCCGGTTCATACAAAGTTTGAACAAAATTTTGAACACCCCATAAACAACAGTTTGTATTATCTGTTTCCGCAAATGTCGGCACAATTAGAACAATCATTGGAGAAAAAACAAGCTCCAAAGGTAATACCTTTAGCCCCTAAAAAAGAATGCAAACCTAAACGCAGTGAAATTATGCGTGTGAATTTGCCTAATCTGCGTGAGCCGATTTTATTATACGCAACCCCTGAAGATGAAGCAAAAATTTTTGCCGCACTGCGCGAGTTTGAGGAAATTCCGCCGGTGTTTAAAAATTGTGACACCAAAGCACAACAAAAATATCTGGAAGAACATAAACACTATATTGACAGCTTGAAAAACTTTCAAGCCACAGGCAGTGTTAATATTAAACCGTTTTTGAAAAACAATTCACGCTCAAAATAAGTTTTGCCAGAACAACAAAATCCGCCAAGCTGTTACACTTGACGGATTTTGTTTTTTTATTCGTCTGCTCTTGATTTGCGATACAAATCATACATATTCTTCACACGCTCAAAGCGATAATCATAAAACACAATCGCTTTGATTTCTGGCAATAAATCCCATTTGCTAAGATATTTGCACAGCAAATTCACATAATTGATACGCCAAGAACCGACAATACAAACACTGATAAGCCTTTTTTGTAATGCAAGGTTTTGCTCAGGCATCGGCAGATTATCCAAGAACAAATCTTCTAACAACGGATAATGCTCAATAAACGCGAGCGTTTCTCCATAGTTGATAAATTCTTCAAGATGCTGCAAAAACCACTGTTGTTGTTCATCCGACAGATGATTGTTTCGGACATCTGTTTGCATCAATTTAGACCACAAAATACCGAGTTGACCGGAGTCTGAAGTCGCTTGCAGAAAAACATCACGGCGATTGGTGGCGAATCGGTAATCATTGCTACTGATGCACTCATCGGCGAGCGTTTTTCTGTAATCGTTCGGCGATACGGGAGTGTCTTTGACATCATCCGCATCTTTCTCACGTTTGTTTTGTGCTGAAATCTGTTTGCTAATATGGTCGATATAATACACCATATAAAAACAGCAAGCAAGTGCTAAAATAAGCACACAAAAAATAATTTTACCCATAAGTTGTAAATTTGAAGTTTAAAATAATATCATAATAAAGAATTTTAAGTTACTATAACACTTGTTTTGTCTAAAATCAATAAAAAAATTCGCTCTATTAAACAAATTTGTTGAAATATATGCAAAGAACAAGACTCGCCATCCTGAGGAGGCGAATGCCGATGTGAGTATTTTATGCATCGCCGTGCGGCCTCGGGCGTTATAAATATGGCGATTGCACAGCGTCTAAGGAGATTCTTCATTTCGCTGGCTCTCCATTCAGAAAGACGTTCTTGCTTTTTCAACAATTTTGTTAAATAAAACGTAAAAATTTAAGCGGTAAAATTAAACAACAGATATGGGGATAAATATGTTGTTTTTATGGCAATTAAAATAAAATATCTTAAAATAAGTCAACATAATTGTGAGGAACTGATGAAGAAAACGCTTTCTTTAATTTTATGTATGCTGTCGTTTTTTACGATATCGTTGTTACCGGCTTGCGCGGCAACAACCGCATCTGATAAAAAAACGGAACCGCCGGCCGAATGGACTACTTTTATCAAAAATTTGCAACGCGAAATGTTGGCTAAAGGTATATCGCAAAAAACAATCGATAAAGCATATAAAGGAAAAAACTACTATCATAAAGCGCCTGATGTCGTTAAGCTCGATAAAAAACAGGCCGAGTTTGTAATGACGACATGCAATTACGTTAATCGTTTGGTTAATAAACAACGTGTTGAAGATGCGCGCAAAAATTATCGCAACGTTAAGAAAAAATATGCGAAAATCGAAAAAGAATACAATGTTCCGCTCAATTATATCGTATCGTTTTGGGGCGTTGAAACAAACTTCGGGCAGAACAAAGGACAACATCATCTGATTGACAGTTTAACCAATTTAAGTTATCGCAACCGTCGCTCTAAATTTTTCAAAAACGAATTATATAATGTTTTGAAAATTATGGATAAAACCAATTTAAGTGAAGATAAAATGCGTGGCTCGTGGGCCGGAGCAATGGGACATTTTCAGTTTATGCCGTCAACTTATAACAGTTATGCTGTTGATTACGACGGTGATAAAGTTGCGGATATTTGGAATTCGTTTCCGGATGCTTTGGCATCGGCCGAAAATTATCTGACCAAACTTGGCTGGAAAACCGATGAGCCGTGGGGGACACGCGTGCAACTGCCGTGGGATTTCGATTTTAATAATGTCGGTCGAAAAATTACCAAAAAAGTCGGAGAATGGAAAGAGCTCGGTGTTGTAACATACGCCGGCAACAAATTGCCATTTGATGATAAATTAAAAGGGTCGATTATGTTACCAGACGGTCGTAAAGGTCCGGCATATTTAGTGTTTGGTAATTTTAAACGTGTTATGATTTGGAACAGGTCCGATAATTATGCGATTGCCGTCGTTACGTTGGCGGATTATATTGCAAATCCGGACAAAAAATGGACACCGCTTGAAGCAACCGAGCAATACACACTAAACAGCGATGATATTCGTTCCGTGCAAAAGTTTTACAATAAAATATCGTCCAAAAAAATAAAAGAAGACGGCAAACTCGGACCGATTACGCGCGAAAGCGTCAAGTTTTTACAACATAAAGCGCGATTACCGGAAGACGGATATCCGGATTATCGATTACTCAACAAAATAGCCACATACGACTCAAAAATCGGTTTTAAAATTCCGGTGCCGTCGAAAAAGCCGAAAAGATAAACCATAATTTACTAATAAGACTTGGAAAAAACGGACAATGAAAACTCTTTTGACAATATTTGAAATAAAACATTTTTGCAATTTTAAAGCCGTGCTTATGGTTGGTTTTGCTGCGGTTATTTTATGCCTCAATGCCTGCACAACCGGCACGCCCGAACTTTCCGGAATGTCACCGGAGGCACAGGCCAAAATCATCAAAAGTTACGGCGGTATTTATAAAATCGGCAAACCGTATAAGGTTATGGGGCGTTGGTATTATCCGAAAGAGGATTACAACTACAAGGAAGAGGGTATAGCTTCTTGGTATGGTGAAGACTTTAATGGCAAAAAAACCGCTAACGGTGAGCGTTATAATATGAATACGCTGACGGCCGCACACCGCACATTACCGTTGCCGTGTATCGTTAAGGTTACCAACTTGCAAAACGGCCGTTCGATTGTGGTGCGCGTCAATGACCGCGGTCCGTATGTAAAAGAACGTATTATCGACTTGTCTAAACGCGGCGCAACTTTGCTCGGTTATATGGGACAGGGCACAACACGGGTGCGTGTTGAAATTATGGCAAAAGAAAGCAAACAACTTAAAGAGGCCATGCTGACCGGTAATGTTTCGCCGGATGCCGACGACACATTTTCACCGGCACCGTCGTTGTATGAATCGTCGGCGGAACGTCAAAAGATAGCCGCCGAAGTTCAGAAAGCCGATGAGGCCGCAATTTATGCCAGTGCCGGCGGGCAGGAAATTATGAGCGGAATCTACAAACCGACGGGACAAACTGCCGAACCGGTTGCTTACGGCAGTGCCGCCACCAAGGACGGTGAAGTTCGCTCCGGTTCCATCGGTGTTCTTAATTCTTCCGAAGTGAAAGTATCGGACAATCAGGGAATTTACGGCGCGGCCGCCAATGACCCAAAGAAAAACGACACCAAGGCTGTTGACAAATCTGCCGGATATCAATATGTTTCAGGATATTACTATATTCATACCGGCGCCTTCAGTAATTATGCGTTGGCCCATCAACAAACCGTGCGACTTAAAGAATACGGCGCTACACATATTGTGCCGATTAAAAGCGGCGGCAAAAAACTGTATCGCGTGTCTATGGGCCCATACAGCCATATTGAAGAAGCAAAAGTCGCACAGGCAAAATTACTGTATTACGGTATAAAAGATACAAGAATCGAACAAAAATAGGAGAAAATTATGCAAATCAAAAAATTCGGAACACTAACCTTATTAAGCAGCGTATTTTTTGCTTTTAACGCGGAAGCATTCGAGACGGCTGCACGCAATGCTATTTTGATGGATTACGAAACCGGCGAATATATATTTGAAAAAAATATTGAAGAATCCGTTCCGCCGGCTTCTATGAGCAAACTGATGACGGTTTATATTTTGATGAGCAAAATTAAAAACGGCAGTATAAAACTCGATGATACATTTTCCGTCAGCGAAAACGCTTGGAAAAAGGGCGGTGCGGCAACAGGCGGTTCAACAATGTTTTTAGCCATCGGCGATAATGTCAGTGTTGAAAATATCATCAAAGGTATTGTGATTCAATCCGGTAATGATGCTTGTATTGTGGTGGCGGAAAATATTTCCGGCTCAGAAGAAGAATTTGCTGATTTAATGAATAAAACAGCGCAAGAACTCGGCTTAAAAAACAGCAGTTTTGCCAATTCTACCGGATTGCCGCATCCTGACCAAAAAATGTCTATGGAAGATTTGGCAATTTTATCACGACACATTATTCAAGAATTTCCGGATTTATACCACTACTTTAAGGAAAAAGAATTTAAATACAACAACATAAAACAAGGAAACCGCAATCCGCTTTTATACTCAATGGAAGGAGCCGACGGTCTGAAAACCGGACATACGGAAGAAGCCGGATTCTGTTTAGCGGCCTCGGCCGTGAAAGGCGAACGCCGGCTGATTGAAGTTATGAGCGGAATGAGCAGCAACAAAGAGCGTTCCGAAGAAAGTGAACGCTTGATGAACTGGGGATTCAGAGAGTTTAAAAATTATAAAATGTTTGAAAAAGGGCAAGTTGTTGCCTCGGCTGACGTATGGTATGGCAAAGTGCCGACGGTCGATTTGGCGGTTGCTAAAGATGTTGTGAAAACCATTCATCGCAGCAAACTTGATACGATTAAAACAACGGCCGAGTTTGATGAACCGATTAAAGCCCCGATTAAAGCCGGCACACCGATTGGAACGCTTAAAATAGAAATAGAAGGACAACGTGACCTCGAAATTCCGTTGGTTGCGGCAAAAGACATCGAACAAGTCGGATTATGGAGTAAATTTTGGACCAATATCAAATACTTCTTTTTCGGAGCCAAATAAATGCGCGGTCGCTTCATAACATTTGAAGGCGGGGAAGGTTGCGGTAAATCAACGCAAATCAAATTGTTGGCCGAATACTTAAAAGAAAAAGGGGTTGAACCGCTCTTAACCAAAGAACCGGGAAGCACACCCGAGGGAATGATTTTACGGCAACTTTTGGTTACCGGAGATAAAGATAAATTTGATGCCGTAACCGAATGTTTGCTTTATTATGCCGATCGGCGCTGCAATTTAACCAAAGTTGTGTGGCCGGCGTTAGCACAAGGGAAATGGGTTCTTTCCGATAGATACGCCGATTCAACCGAGGCCTATCAATACTATGGTTATGACAAACGTGTTTCATGCAATATTTTGCGTGAAATGTATCAAATCGTTGCCGGTGATTTTAAGCCGGATTTAACGATTGTTTTAGACATTGAGCCGGAGATTGGAATGCAACGTTCATTTGCAAAATCCGAAACAATGGCTGTTAAGGAATTGCGTTTTGAAAGCCGGCAACTTGAATTTCATCGCAATTTACGGCACGGATTTTTAGAAATTGCCGCGCGCGAGCCGGAACGTTGTGTGGTAGTCAACGCTGATGCCGATATTGAAACAGTGCACAAAAACATAGTAAAGATTGTTCAACAAAAATTGGGTATTTAATGACAAAAACGCAAAATACGGCGCCGCATGGCAATAATTATCTGCTCGGACAAGAAGAGGCCGAAAGTATTTTTTTGCACGCCTACAAAACCGGAAATATGCACCACGCTTGGATTTTGAGCGGTCCTCAAGGTATCGGAAAAGCAACATTAGCTTATAAAATTGCACGTTTTATGCTTTCTGCCGATGATAAAAACAGAGAACAATATTCTTCACTGAATATTTCTGATAAAACGACGGTATTTCAACAAATTGCTAACGGTTCAAGCCCTAATTTAATGGTGTTGGAACGTGATTTTACCAAAACTGACCGTAAAAAAGTAATTGATGCGGTTAAAAACGGTGAGCCGCTCGATGATGATGAAAAAGCCAAATTAAAAAAATCGGCATTTATTGTGATTGATGATGTGCGTAAAGTTAACGAATTTCTTTCCAAAACATCTTATAATGACGGATGGCGGGCAGTTATTATTGACAGTGCCGACGATATGAATAAAAATGCGGCCAATGCGCTTTTGAAAATTTTAGAAGAACCGCCGGCACACACGTTGCTTTTGTTAATCAGTCATAATATCGGTTCACTGCTGCCGACCATTCGTTCACGATGTGCAAAATTGCCGGTCAAAACCCTCAGTGATACAAACGTTGCCAGTTTGCTCAGACGTTATCGCAGTGATTTAACCGAAAACGAGATTGAAAAATTGGTTGAAATAAGCGGCGGCAGTATCGGGAATGCTATATTGTATGATGACCATGACGCTGTCGGGATTTATGAAGATATGTGTAATATTTTGTGCGCTCGTCGCAATTACAATCTGACGGATTTACTTGATTTGACGACGCAAATTGCGGCTGATGCCGATAAATTCGAGATTTTTCAAGGATTGATTTTGAAATTTCTTAAAGACAATATGGTCAACGCCCAAAATCCGGAAAAACTATACGAATGCTGGCAAGCCGCAGAGCGCGGATTTTCCGATTGTTTTACGGTAAATATGGATAAACGCTTTATGTTGATTAATCTTTTAACAAAAATATGTAAGGTTTTATGATGTTTGTTGACAGCCATTGCCATATAAATTCAGAAGATTTTGCCGCCGACCGTGAAGAAACACTCGCTCGAGCGCGCGAGATGAAGGTAAAATATATTCTTGACGTTAGTGATGATGTGGCGAAAACACCGGAAATCATCGAATTTTGCAAATCACATAAAAATATTTGGACAACAACCGGCTTGCATCCGGAATTAGCGGATAAATATGCCGATTTTAACATCGACATATTGTTGAAACAGGCGCAATCACCGTTTGTGGTCGGTATCGGCGAATGCGGATTGGATTTTTATTATAACGCCGATATTAAATCACAGCAACTTAAAGTGTTTCAAACACACATTGAAGCGGCGCAAGAATGCGGATTACCCATGATTGTGCATAGTCGGGACGCTGATGACGAAATGATACGGCTTTTGACCGAGAATTATAAAAAGAAGCCGTTTCGAGGAGAACTGCATTGTTTTTCATCATCCGAAAGATTATGCTTTGCCGCGCTTGAAATCGGTTTTTATATTTCCGCCTCAGGTATAATCACTTTCAAAAAAAGCGACGAACTGCGGCAAATTTTTGCCAAAGTGCCGAATGAACGTCTGTTAATTGAAACCGACTCGCCGTTTTTGGCTCCGACTCCGCATCGCGGCAAACGCAACGAGCCGGCGTATGTTGTCAATACGGCACAAGTTTTGGCAGAGGTTAAGGGGTTGAGTATTGAAGAAACGGCGGCTTTGACAACACGGAATTTTTTTGAATTATTTAATAAGGCTAAAAAAGATGAATAGGGTAATTATTTTAGGAAGCGGCGCAGCCCCCGGAGTGCCGACAATTTCTGACGGTTGGGGAGATTGTAATCCGAATAATCCGAAAAATCGCCGCGGTCGTGCCGGTGTTTATGTCGAAATCGACGATACAAAACTTTTAATTGATACATCGGCAGATATTCGTAACCAAATGATTGATAATGATATTCATACCTGCAACGGTGTTTTATACACTCATGCACACGCCGATCATATTATGGGGATAGATGATTTGCGTGCGCTGAACTACAAAATATACGATTTGTTTGAAAATGAGGCAAACGCCTCAGGCAGAAGTCTAAATATTTATAGCACTCAAGAGCATATTGAAAAGATTCGACACCGGTTCGGCTATGTGTTCACGGATATTCCGGCGACTGATACAACGCAAAGACCACATTTAGTATCAAATATAGTCGAACATTTTAAGCCGTTTAATATCGGCAATATTAAAATTGTGCCGTTGGCGTTTGCAGGGCATCCGGTGCCGACAACCGGCTATGCATTTAATGACGGTCAGATTGTTTTGATACCTGATTACAAAATTATTCCGCCGCAAACACTCGATTATTTGCAAAAAATTGATGTGAATGTTTTGATTATGCCCTTGACGAATCTTTTGCCGACTATGTATCATGCCGGTATAAAAGATAATATGAATTATATTCAAAAAATTCGGCCGCAAAGGGTGATTTTTACTCATTTGGGACCAAAATGTGATTATGATGAGATTATGCGCCTGACACCGGAAAATATGGTGCCGGCTTATGACGGGTTAGAGATAGAATTATAAGGAGAAGAAAAATGCTGTGTATTTATCATATTGCGGATCACGACGGCAAAGGTTCGGCAGCCATCGTCAAATCCAAATTTCCGGAAACGGAATTAATGGGCTTGAATCATGATATGGAAATTCCGTATACGGAAATAGAAAAACACGATAAAATCGTAATTTGCGATATTGCATTACCGGTTAAATATATGCTTGAATTGAATAAAAAAATCGATTTAACGTGGATTGACCATCACATTTCGGTTATTACGGAATACGAAGAACTGATGAAAAGCGGAGATTATGAGCCGATTAAAGGCATACGCGAAGTCGGAACGGCTGCATTGGTTTTAACTTGGCAATATTTTTATCCTGAAAAAGAACTTCCGGAAGGATTGCGCTTGCTCGGCTTAAATGATATTTATGATTTGCGTGATCGCCGCGTGCGCCCGTTTGAATACGCGGTGCAGACTTTCGGAGTTAATCGCCCGACAGATAAAATATGGACACAACTCATCAATAATGAGCTGAATATCAAGGAATTAGTGGATAAAGGTAACGCTATTTTGTCTTGGGTTCGTCATCGCAATTATCGCCTTGTGCGCGGCATGGCTTTTGAAAGCGAATATAAAGGATTGCGTTGCATCTGCTCGAATATGGCACAAGGGCAGTCAGAGTTTTTTGATTCGCTTGAAAACAATCGCGACTTTGATTTTATGGTCAACTTTTTTATGAACAAGAAAAATCGCTGGAATCTGACATTTTATACCTATAAAAACAATGTCGATGTTTCTAAAATTGCGGCTGAATTCGGCGGCGGCGGACACGCCAAAGCGGCAGGGGCTTCCTCTTTAACCGAGTTGCCGGAATTTTTACTCAACGGCAAACCTTGGACTAAACCGATTTAATTTTATTTTGCTGTAAAAATCAATAAAAAAGAAGCTGTCCGAATCAATGGAAAGCTTTTTTTTTAATCAACTCAGCTTAATCCGCGTGAGCAATATATCTGCGGAAATTATAAAACAGAGATTTGTTTTCCAAAAGTCGTCAAGATTTTTTTTTATTTATTAATATAGCATTTAGTTCAGGTTCTCCTTTATTTGTCATAAAACAATCATATATACCGTTTGAAAGGAAGAAAATTATGCAACAACAAAATATTATGAACGTGCTTTTATATGATATGTCACAACGTCGTGCTCCGCAGGAAATCATAACAACCAATAACATTATCAATGAAGTTGTTGAAGGTTGGAATCAAAATAAATATGTGTTTCCGCAATATCAGATAAAATTTAAGCAGCATCGGCAAAAAACGTATCGTATAATGTAGAAATCCGTATTTTCAAGCTGTCAGTTCGGGTATGTTTATTTTTATCAACCACGGCTTATTTTAGCTTTGTGTTAATTATTTTTTAAGAGGTCGAAAATGAGAAAATTTAAAAAAAGCGAATATGTCCGTTTAGAAGACAGTTTGATGTTTGTCGGAACAATTTATGACACTTTTGAAGCATTGGAAGAAGTTATGGGAAAACTCAAACTCGAGCGCCCGTTGTTTTTGGTATATTTAGCGAAAAAAGAATTTGCCGATGCCGTTTTTAAGGCCGCAGGCGAAAAATCCGAACGGACAGTGAAAACCATACCGCCGTCTTATATTGAAGTGTTTAACTCAAATTATCAGAATTTACAGTAAAATATCCTGTCCCGCATATTATTTTTTATGTTGTGTTTTACATTGATTGTATGTATATTGACTTGAAAAAAGAGAGGAATATATGCAAATCAGTGCAAAATATCAGGCGGTATTGGAAATTTTGGAAAAAGTAATGCAAGACCAATACCCTGCCGATAACATCATTAAAGAATATATGCGGGCACGCAAGTATATCGGCTCTAAAGACCGTAAGTTTATTACCAATACGGTATGGGATATTATTCGCCATCGAAGCCGGTTGGAGTTTGATTGCGAATGTTGCGAACCGCGTATGTTGTTGCTGACCTATCTCAAAGACGAAGATTTTGATATTGTTGCCGACGGTTCGCAATACGGACTGCGACCGCTCGATAAGCTCGAAAAAGAAAAATTAGCACATTTAAATCCGGAAGTTTATCCCGAATACATCGAAAAAGAATGCCCGAAATGGCTCTTTGAAAAAATCAATAATCCGGCGTTGGCAGAGGCGTTAAACACTACGGCATCGGCGGATATTCGCGCTAATTTCATCTCGCGCGAAGATGCTAAAAACAAACTGCAAAAAGAGGGGCTTTTTTTCTCGTTCACACCGTATTCGCCATACGGTTTGCGCTCGGCGGAACGAATTAATTTGCAAAATTGTATTGCTTATCAAAACGGCGAAATCGAAGTGCAGGACGAAGCATCACAACTCGGCGCGATTTTGTGTGATGTGCGTGCAGATTTAAGGATTATCGACTATTGTTGCGGCGGCGGGGGCAAGAGTATGATGCTTGGCGCGCTAATGAATAACAAAGGCACGATTTTAGCGCACGATAAAAATATTAAGCGTATGGACGGGTTGAAAGACCGCGCGGCTCGGCTCGGAATTAAAAATATTCAGATGGTTGAAGCACTTAAACCGACCGATTTGTTCGACCGCTTTATTGTTGATGCGCCGTGTTCGGGCAGCGGCACTTGGCGACGCTCGCCGGACGCAAAATATCGCCTGACCCCGAAACAGCTTAAGGCAATCGAAAAAGCGCAGGAAGAAATTTTGGATATTGCCGCCGAACATCTGACTTTTAAAGGGCGTATTGTGTATATGACCTGCTCGGTTTTGCCGGAAGAAAACGAGGATAGAATAGGGCAATTTTTAGAAAATCATCCCGATTTTGAAACGGTCGATATGCAAAAATTATGGGAGCGCAAACTCGAAATGCCGTATATGTTTAATGAAACGCGCTGGCTCAAATGCTCGCCGCTTACCACAGGCACCGACGGCTTTTTCGTCTGCGTGCTGCAACGGAAATAAAATATTTCGATATAACTCATATAGCGCTTTTGCGTCGGTTACAATCTCGGCACAGCATTTGACAATTTTCAATAGTTGTATGTCCACCTTTGGAATATGGTGTAATATGGTCGGCTTCCATTTCATCCAATTCAAAATGTTTGCCGCATTTCGGACATATTCCGCGCTGACGTTCATAAACCGCACGTTTTTCGCTGTCCTTAAACGCACGAATACTTAAGCACCGTTCATCGCCGGAAAGCACATATTCATAAATGCCTTTTTTGCAGGTAATTTCATCGTATTCATCTTTCATCAGTTCGGCGATTTGTGTTTCTAATTTTTGCGGTGCAAAATCGATATGATGGTATTTATTATACAGTGTTCCCCATTTTAGCCCTTTCATTTCTTTGCGATATTTAATAAAGATTGTTTCAATCCAATTGATAATCGCCTGATAATATTCTTTAAGAGAGGCAGCAGTATGGTCGTGTTGATGCAGAGCCATATATTCATCAATGCTTTTAATATTATCACGTTGACGAATCCAATCCATTGCCGTTTCTAAATAATCTTGTCTGATAGGAGAACCGTTCATATATTTATCGCCGAGTTTATAAGCAATGCATCCGGATTTACTGAAAAACTTTTTAGCATCGCTCAACCATTCGCCTGTATAAATTGCATTACGCAGTTCTTGCGGTGCGAGTTCAATACCGGCAATATTGATGATTTTAAACCAATCAAGTTTTTCCTGGTCGTTACCCTCACAAATATAAATCATCAATTCATAATTCAGAATTTTATCTTGTTCGGTTTGTGTCAGGTTATGAAAATAGCGGTTATTGACCGAGAAATTGCCGACAATATATTCGCAAATACTTAAAGTTCGTTGCTGACCGTCGAGCAATTCATAACTGCCGTCTTCGTTAATACACCAATACATCACATTGAGCGGAAAGCCCTTTTGAATGGTGTTGATTACCTCAATTTTATGCTTATCATCATAAATATATTCGCGCTGATATTTCGGGCGGATGTTGAGTTTGCCGCCATAGCCGACCACCCCTTCTTCATCATTATTGCTATAACCGTTGACAACTTCGCTGATTTTAATGTTATGTAATTGTATTTTCATTGTTTATCTCTTTCGTTTGATAAGAATACGAGCGTAAACTTCTTTATTATTTATTGTAAAACGTCTGCCGTAATTTGGATTGTCTGCTACATATCTGTCTATTCCAATAATCACAAATTGATTAGGATTATACCTATCCAAAAATGTTATCGGAACCCCCATAACACCATCATAATCAGCCGGTATCTCGCCGGTTTTATCAACATTGATAGCATCATAGTTATCATATTTGGGATATTCTTCCGGCAAATATTTTTTAT
>CAMAJR010000047.1 GCA_945835885.1 uncultured Alphaproteobacteria bacterium | reverse complement strand
ATCTGTGCTTATCGTCAAATCACCCGAAAGTTCATTCTCAATTTCAAAGCGGGCGTCGGAGGAAGCCGTTACCATACCGTCAATATCTTCCGTATTAAAACTCTGCGCCTGCAACAAGCCGTTTTGGAACAGCACGCCGCCGTTAAGGACAATCGCATAAGATGATTCACCGCAATTCGCGCCGGTGCATTCATCATTTCGGGTTGCTTCGTCAATTTTGATAGTGCCGGTGTTTTTGACAATCACATTTTCACCTTCTGCCCAGATTCCGTATGCCTTATCTGAGTTTGTGATTTCTATGGTTCCGGCATTTTCGACAATCGTCGGCATTTCTTCGTTGCCGTCTTCACCATACATACCGACAGCGATTTGGGCACCGTCTATGGTAATTTTGCCGTTATTGACTACGGTTGAACCGGATGTTGCATACATACCGATAGCATAGCCGGCCGGCATATCCGGTGTTTTGTCATTGACAATTTCCGGTTTGTTGTTAACTGCTTGTGACTCATCTTCGACAATTTCGGATTCGTCTTCGCTGTCTTCAATGAGCGGCTTTTTAATTTCAATGCGTGCGTTGTTGATAACAGACGCATCTTCGGCATAAATACCGATGGCGGTTACGTTTTCGGCGGTGTTGAGAACAATATCTTCCGTATGTTCAAATTTGTCCTTGCTGTAATAAGCCCCGACTCTGCGCGGTGAACGCATAAGAGAGAGAACGCTTGAGGTGCCTATGCCTTCTTTTTCTACACATTGAGTTCCTTCGCTGTTCGGTTCATAACCGACTTTGCAAGCGTATATTTTCAGCCATTTGGTGGTGCCGGACATACAATGGTGGCAATCGGCATGTTCCGGACAAGTCAGCAATTTGTAGTCATCACCGCATTCAACAGGGTCTTCGCAATAATTTCCGGTATTTGTCCAACCTTCAGCACATTCTTTTGCTTTGTAATAGTCAGTGCCGCCGGAAACACATTTCTCACAAGTTCTGACTTTATCGGTCGGGCAACTGTCGACTAAGGAGAATCCCATACATTCGCGGTTGGTGCAGTCAATATAGGTTTTACCTCCGGATTCGCAAGTTTTTCCGGTTGGAATTTCGCCTTTGCTGCCATCACAGCTTAAATTGCTATACGGACAGTAGCTTGGTTCGTTGCAATCGTCACCGGTCCACCCCGGATAGCATTTTGTAATTTGATAACGAATCGTTTCGCCCGATTTACAAGAATTGCAATTTTGGGCATGAGGCGGACATCTTTCCAACGTAAATCCGACGCACTCTGCCGGTTTGCATTCGACGTAATGATTGTCGCCCGATTGACAAGTGTTACCGGTTTCGATATACCCCTCTTTGCATTCTGTGGTGTGAAATTCGCACGGGTGTTCTTCGCACTCTTTATAAATTGTTTCGCCTGATTGGCAGGTATCTTTTTCGTCATAACCCGCCGGACATTCGAGATATTTATATTCCGGTCTGCATTCGCGCGGTTTACATTTTTTGTATTCTATATCGCCGTAGCGGCAAACTTCACCGTTTGGCGGAAAGATGTATCCCTCTTCACATTCGAGCGTAAAGCCCTCGCATTCTTTCGGAACACCGCAATCAACACCGGTCCAACCTTCGCGACATTGTTTGACTTTATACAATGTGTTTTTACCGGAAAGACAGGTTTCACATTCTATGGCATCGGCAGGACACGTCTCTAAAGTATAGCCGTCACACGGATTTGGCATACATTCAATATATTTATCATAACCGGATTTGCAGGTTCTGCCTGTTTCAACATAACCTTTTTCTTCCAAGCATTCCGTTGTATCATAAGGGCATACGGCTTTTTGGTCGCAAGCGCTTCCTTCCCAACCTTCTTGACAACTGTTGCACAAATATGTTGTAACATCGGCACTGCGGCAGGAGCTTGTGGACGCACAGTGTTCCGGTATGCTTTCCAACGGGTAATCCGAACAATCAACCGGCTTACATTCAATATAATGATTACTTCCTGACCAACAATCGTTACCGGTGGCAACATAACCTTTTTCTTCTAAACACTCTGTCGTTGAATAAGGACACTGGTGCATAATGCTGCAGTCATCGCCTTCCCAACCGATTTCACACAAAGAGCAACGCCACTTTAACTGTTCTTTTCCCGGTTTGCATGATTCGGATATATCACAATGTGTTGTCGGCTCTTTATAAAATGGATAATCCGAGCAGTCACGCGGTTTGCATTCGGTGTATTTATTATAACCTTCATAGCAAATGTTACCGGTTTCAACGTAACCGTTTTCCGGAATACACTCGGTTGTATCATAATCGCAAATGTTTTTGTCGTTACAAGTTGTGCCGTTCCAACCTTCATTACACGCTTCGCATTTGTATTTTGTGATTTCACCGCTGCGACAGGTAGAGAAATTGTTGCATGTTTCCATATTATGCGGCGGCACTAAATCATAACCCTCACACGGATTCGGTTTGCACTCAATATATTTATTATCTCCCTCATAACAAACCTCTCCGGTTTCAACATAACCGAGCGGCAACGAGCATTCGGTTGTATGATAGAGACAGGCATTTTTATTTTCACAAGTTTTGCCGTGCCAACCTTCTTTGCAGTTGTTGCATTTGTAGGTAACAACATTACCGCTGCGGCAAGCCGAAAAATCATCACAATTTTCCGGAACAGCACCCAAATCGTATCCGCTGCAATCTGTCGGCACGCATTCAAAATATGTTTTGCCGTCGTGGCCGATACAGGTTTTTCCCGTTGCTTCATAACCGATAGTGCATTCAGACATATAGCCGTCGCAGTTTCCGCGTTGCGGACCGTCACTGCCGCCGGAACCTTTTGAACCGCCGCCACCGCCGGCTGCCGCAGCAGCTATTCCGACACCGCCGGCAACTAAAGCCGCTGCCATAATCCAAGTGGTTGAACTACTGTTGCTGACAGACGAACCTGACGCATCGTAGCGGCGTAAGCTTAAACGCCGTTCACAACGCGGGTGCGGATTAGCACCATAATTCACCAAAACGGAATAGGAAGTTCGGTCACCGTTTTTCAGAGCTAAGCAAACGGCTGTGTTGCCGTCGCCATCTTCGGCTTCCAAGTTTGAACCGAGATATTTGAGTGCTGTATAATCACGGTGACGCGCATAATCATAAATTTGTTCGGCCGGAACCGAACGCGCGTATGCCTCAAAACCGCAAAAAGCGCATGCTGTTGCGATTAAAACTATTTTTATTGATTTTATCAAGCTCGGCAGTTTCATTTGTGTCCTTCTGCAATATCCGCCATATTAAGCTTTTATATCACCTTTAGGTTAATATAAGATAAACAAAAAATTATTTTAATACGTTCTATTTAACAAAATTGTTGAAAAAGCAAGCACATCATTCTGAGCCGACAAGCGAAGGAGTCGAAGACGTCCTTGGACAATCTCCTAAGACGCTGTGCAATCGCCATATTTATAACGCCCGAGGCCTCACAGCGAGAGATACTCACGTCGGCGTTTGCCTCCTCTGGATGAGCGTCATATTTTTTGCGCATATTTCAACAAATTCGTTTAATAGAGTGTTTTAATACAAAAATTCCCGCTAATATTGCGTCAACAGTATCAGCGGGAGAGTTTTAATCAGCATTTTTGAAATTTTTAGATGTCTTCAATTACGGAAACGGCAATAATCTCGTCCGGTTCATATACCATACCGTTCGGACCTTCGCCTTTTTTGAGCATATCGACAAACTCCATACCTGATGTGACTTCACCCCAAACGGTATATTGACCGTCGAGCCACGGACAATCGGCATAGCAAATAAAAAATTGACTGTCAGCCGAATCCGGCATCATTGAACGAGCCATTGAAACCGTTCCGCGTTTATGCGGTGTGCGATTAAATTCGGCTTTGAGCTTTTTACCGCTGCCGCCGGTTCCGTCACCGCGCGGACATCCGGTTTGCGCCATAAACCCATCTATAACGCGATGGAATTTTAAGCCGTTATAAAATCCCTGCCGCACCAACTCTTTAATACGTTGAACGTGATTCGGAGCAATATCCGGTAACATCTCAATCACGATATCGCCGTATTTTGTTTGCAACAACAGGGCATTGCCGGCATCTTTAACTTTATAAGAATGCTTAATTTTTTTGGCTCGGGTATCACTCATCGCCAATTTTTTTGTATCTTTATTTTCCAAATTTTTCGTGTTCGGTTTGGAAAGATTTTTTGTTTTGCTTTTTTCTAACAAATCAGTCATTTTGCACTTCCTTTCGTTTCTCTGAATACTTATTTAGGAAGTTATGTTGCGTTATTCAAGACGTAATCCACTCTTTGCTCTGCCGTCAGGTCTTGCGGATAATATTTATCAACGTTTTTAATGACTTCCTTTAAGCCGCGTCGGTTGGCTATTTGAATGGCTAACCCCGGTCGTGCATTGAGCTCAAGCATCATCGGCCCGCGGAATTTATCAAGCACGATATCCGCACCCAAATAACCCAAGCCGGTCATTTCATACGCTAAAGCACCAATCATCAGATGCTCTTTCCACATCGGCACTTGCAATGTCATTAAATCGGCTTTTGTGTCAGGATGTATGGCTATCGGCATATTGTGTGAAACCGCATTATTGGCGTGTCCGGTGCGCATATCTAATCCGACCCCGACCGCACCTTGGTGCAAATTGGCACGACCGTCGGATTCTTTGGTGGCAAGTCGCATCATAGACATAACGGGATAACCCTTATACACAATCACACGCACGTCCGGAATGCCCTGATAGCTGAAGTTTTGAAACGCGTCGCTGAAATGCACCAATTCTTCAATCAGCGCCGTATCATACTGTCCGCCCAAGCTGTATAATCCGCTCAAAATGTTTGAAACATGCTGATAGACTTCATTAAAACCAAGTTGTTTGCCGGAGGCGGTTGTGAACACATTATCGGAAAAGTTTTTGATAACCAACACGCCTTTGCCCTGACTGCCGTGCGCCGGCTTAATCACAAATTCGGAATGTCCGTCAACAATTTTGAGCAAGTCCTTGACTTCGTATTGATGCTCAATTACGCCGATTTTGTGCGGGGTATTGATGTTGATTTTATCAGCGAGTGTCTTTGTTTGCACTTTGTCATCAACAAGCGGATACAACGAGCGTTTGTTGTTACGCCCGATAATATAGTAATTGCGCGCATTCATACCCAATACGCCGTGTTCGCGAAACTTTTTCGGGTTGGAAAATATCTTAAAATAATCCCACATTATTCTTTTTCCTTAATCAGCGGCGCAAATCGCTTCAGTTCAACCAAACGATATCCGGTATAAGTGCCGAGTTGCATAACGATAATCAAGATGACCAAATTCCACTCATTAAATGCAAACATAATGTGGCGGATATACGGGTTGCTGATAACAAAATACGTCAGCACGGCTACCAACGAAGTGTTGACAATTTGCTTGGTGGCATTGCGTGCGCCTTCTTCTTCCCATGTAATCGAAGCACGTTCAATAATCCACGCGGTAATGATAATCGGGAAAAATACGGCGGAAGCGGCGATTTTGAAGCTGTATTGATAGCCGAAAATCGTCAGCATTTGCATAATCAAAATCACAAAAATCACCACAGCCGAAATACGCGGCACCAACAACAGATTTAAGCGTGTCAGCAAGGTGCGAATTAAAAGACCGAGCAAAATAATCAACGAAAAACATATTAAGCCGGACCAAAAACCGGTGCGCACCAATGACATTGCCACGAGCATCGGCGTAAATGTTCCCATTGTCGGGATTCCCACAACGTTGCGCAGCAAAACAACCAATAAAATACCCAACGGGAAAATCATCAGCCATTTTAATGTGTTTTGTTCTAAGGTCGGCAGATTATAAATTGTGTAGTTAAACAAACGGCTGTTTTCGTATTCTGCGCGACGTCCGGCCATCTTAAACGAGGAAACGGCCGATTGAATCACTGAAAAACGAATTTCCGAATTGTGTCCGCCGGCAACATCAAACAGCGATACGCCGCCTCGTTGAAACACCACAAAGTTTTTCGGCAAGCCGGAAACGCCGGTTACGATGTTGTAAATCCGCCATTTACTGCCCTCATAAACCTCAAGCATCAAATCGGCCGGTGCTTCTCGTTTTTTTTCGGTGATTTTTACACCGCGCACAATACGCGCCGCGATTCCCTTATAAGCCAACAAATCGATGATTTTTTCAGCCATAATGCTCTGTGATTGTTTGACCGGCAAATAAGCGTCAACTTCCGGCTCAAGCACTTCATCGTTCAGTAATTTAATGATATGGCTCGCCGCCGTTCCGTCGTCGTCTTGCGCATCGGCAAGCGCCCAAATATTTTCGACCATACCTTTTTGCTGTTCGCTTTCAAAAATCGGCTTTTTGACCTTTGGTGATGTGCGATCACGCACTTTGCCGACGACGTCTTCATTATCATAAAGCATAATGCGATAATACAGACTCTGCTCACTCTTTTTAGGGCCTGACTTCATAATCAGACGATGATTTTTTTCATCTTTTGTGATTTGATACCCTTTAGCCACAACGTCTTCGCTTAAAATTTTATATTCTTCGCCAAGCCGCGGTGTTGATAAAGCCACTTCAATCGGCTCACCGGTCGGAACAAACGTAATATGCGCGTCAACTGTCCATACTTCCGTGCCTTCGTGCGGTGTAAAGCCGAAACCCCAATGCGTGATTTTATAGTATGTTGCATACGAGGCAAATGCGATGGCCAATATCAAACATATCGCCAAAATGCCTCTGACCGAACAAATTTTCTTTCTCATCATAAAGTCCTTAATTATTTCAAAGTATTGGAAATCGAAACATCAACAACGGCACGGCCGCTCAAAATATTGCGTCCGACCAATCCCTGATATTCAAAATCATTACGCTCGTTAAGCGTGAATTCGGCAACAAATGTTTCTTTCCCCATTTTGACGTCCATATTAACGGTAACGCGGTGTTCTTCTTCGCCGGTGCGCTTGATTTTAACACGGCGGGAAAGCGGCTTTTCAAAATCCATTTTTTCCTTGGTTTCTCGATTAATTAAGGTAAAAGAAACCCATTTTTGTCCGTCGCGTTCAAAACGTTTGATGTTTTCCGCATCAATCGAGGAAGTTGTCGCGCCGGTATCAATCCGTGCCATAAACGGCGATTTCATCGGCGGAAAATAAATGCGCTCGACTGCGCCGATAACATTGTTCGGACGCACGGTTATTACTTTTGCCGGTTGCGCCGTGTTCGGCACTATACCCGGAACAACTTTTTCTTTTTGACCGGCACAGGCCGCCAACCAAAACATACTTAAACAAGCTAAAATTTTTCGCATCGTGTTTTTGCCTTTTTCATTAAACTTGTTTAAGTGTTTATCACAAACCTTGAAAAAATACAAAAAAAAAAGACTTATGCACACAAGCCGTTTTTTAAATTATATTCGGTGGCTTAAAAATAAACGTTAAACCTCAAAGAAGCAACCGTTGCGTAGTCAGAACCTTGATTAAGAGCCGGATTGATATAAAATTGAATATCCGGTGTGATGGCTGCCCACTTGGATATGCCCCAAGTCCAATATGCTTCCAAAATATGTTCGCCCGATTCGCTTAAGGGTTCGCCGACCGCTGTCGCATCAATATCGTTATAAGCATAAGCTGCGCCGATTTGGTCGAGCGGATTACGCTCAAACGGGTTATTATATACGGCACCGATTGAGTATGAGTTTTTAATGGTTGCAATATTGCCGGTAACGCCGTTAATTCTGCCGAAAACAGCCCATTTTCCGCCGATGTTTTGCTGTGCGTTAAAAGACCAACCGGTTGTTGTTTGCGGTTGCTCGGTTACATACGGCTGATTATAAACAAGCATCGAATATTGACCGGCACCTAAACCGTGAAATGTAGGATTATAGCCGATTTGCCCGAAAGTCGTGTAATGTCCGTCGTGTAAATGATTAAAGCGCACGCTTGTTGCCGAAACATTGGTAGCATCTTGAGCGCCGGCGACAAACAGCCAATTCCCCGGTGTTGCTTGGACATAAGCACCGATTCCGGCATTTGTGTAAGTAGCGCTGCCGTTTTGTGCTAAAGCATAGTTGATGAAATTGCCTTGTGGATTATTGTTGTAGTCGGTGCCGTCAAAGTTATAAATCGTGTATTGTCCCAGCCCGAAAGTCAGCCAATTATATTGATGCGGCAGCCGGTAAGTATAATAAAGAGTTGAAAATTCTTGAGATTCGTCATCTTCATCGTTAATCGGGGTGGCGACTCCGATACGGTTGCCTATGTCATCGGCATCGTGTTTGCCGTAAAATACACTCGAATACGATGCGTTCAGCGTGCCTGTGCCATAGCCGTTATTAAAGGTTGTCCACGTTATACTCGGATTTAAATAAGACTGCACCGAATTATATCGTCCGTGCGGTGCACCGTGTTGCGCCAACAGCGAATAATCAAGATTATAGCTGATACCATAATTTTTGCTTAAATTATTTTTGAACGCGGTATAATCATCGCCGAGTGATGCCGATTGCGCCGTTTTAGCCAAAAGCCCGAAACCGGCCGATATAATCAAAAATAAACTTTTTTGCACATTTTATCTCCCTAATGATATAAACACGCGGTTGATATATATGCTTTTGGCATAAAAAAAAGGGGCAGCGCCCCTTAAATAAAAAAAGTAAAGCAATTTATTTTTTTGTGGCCTTCACATAAGCCATTTGAGAGTGTTCATCGCAATAAGTCTGACCGGTGCGCACTTTTTTCCCGCAAAAACAAAAATCCTCATCGCGCGGGTCACCAATCGGCCAACGGCAGGTGTGGCTGTCTAATTCGACAAGGCGGATATTTTCGCCTTTTGGGGCCGGTGATTTCGGCGCAGAAGTCACAGCTTTGGATTCGGCGGCTTTTTGTGATGATGGCTCCGTCGAAGATGCGGATACCGCTTCGATTGTTGTGGCAACATCGCTTCCTTTGGATTTAATCGGTGACGGACGCGCCGGCAAGCATAAACGATGCACTTTACCGACAATTGAATTTTTTGTGACGCCGAGTATTTTTGCAATTTCGTTTGCTGTCAAACCTTGAGCCCACAGTTCTTGCAAACGGTCAACTTGCTCATCTGTCCAAGCCATAATATTTCCCTTTCTTAAAACGTTTTGTTTTTTATAGCCGATAATTTATTTGCTGTCCAGTTTAATTTTAGAGCTTTTTTTATTTTTTTTTATCTATTTGTGATATAATATCTGCTTAAGGAGATAAAAATGCGTTTGTTACTATATTTTTTGATGACGGTGTGCACAGCGTTTTCGGCAAATGCTCAGTTAAAAGAATATACGCATCTGTTTGATGTTGAAATGCAAGAAGAATTGCCGATGCTGTGGCGATTGGAAAAAGAGCGTGAGCAGGCACTGTCACGATATAATTGGAAATATGATTTTAACTGGCATATCGCAACCGTATTTGATTCGGAATTCAGGCGAGATATTAAAACTTTCGGTGCGGTGGAAAAACGCTTAAATAATCCGGATGAAGAAAGTTTGTTGCGTGATTTGAAGCATATTCCGCCGATTTTTTATCCTTATATCGGGCCGGCTTTGCATACAGTTCGCGGTTTGTCCGGAAAAATATTGGATTTGCCCGGCATAAAAGGCACAAAACACAAGTTTCCCGAGCGGATTGCTTCGGTTATGCAAGATATTCCGAACATAGAGTTTGTTTCGCCGGAACTTTATATTTATTTAAGTCCGCAGTTTTGGGGCGAAGATATGCAATCGCTTGAAATGCCGCAATTGGCGCACAATCAAGCAGACGAAGATATGCCGAATTTACGCATCAATCCCGAATTTATGAAAAAAATCAAAGCAAAAGTCAAAGCGTCTGATTACGGCGCCGGTAAAAAAGGACCGTCATCGGGACGCGGAATCCGGCACTTTAACGCCGATGCAAATACACCGCTTTCAAGTGCCGATGTTGAAGCATTTATCAATACGTTGGACGCGCTCGACAGCTTTCGCAAAAACAAAGATAATGAGCAACGCTTATGGATGATTGACCCGCTGATTGCGTATTGGGAACAAAAACAAGGCGTGGCTAAAGAAATCAGTTTTCTAAAGCAAGTTGTTAATCCGTGTCAGACAATTGTGCGAAAAGTTCGATGGACCGGTTTGCAGGTTGAGTTTCAGCAAGCTATCGGCGGACAGGGCTTCGGTGCCGAAGATTGGGCTTATACCTGTGAAAAAACAATTAAGGCCTATCGTGTTCATAATATGCCGCAGAGCTTTATTTCTACCTTAAAATTGCAACGCAAGGGCTACTACTACAAATACTTGGATAAAATCGCCGTTGATGAAGAAGAAAAACGGCAGCAGCGCTATTTTTTGGAGGCGTTTGTTCATATGTATGATACCGATTTGGAAAATATCAAAGCCATAGAGCCGCATAACAAAGAATTATCCCGTCGGCTTTATGATTTGGATATGAACTTTGCCGGCACGCCGATTATTTTGCCGTAACACTGTTTATAAAATCGGGTGCGGATATAAAGTTACTTGACGAGTGAAAAAAGTTGATATACATTGCTTGAAGTTTAATATTAAAAGAGGAAAAGATGAACCTGCTTTATATATCGCGTATTATCAATATTATCCCTTAGGGGATAGAGGCATCTTTTTACATAAAATTTTTTCAAAAAACAAATCGAATTAAACATCTCTATTTATTTAAGGTATGAAATATGACGAAATACTATGCTGAAGTAAAGGCAAAGCCGGACTTTGTCGAGTTAGAAAAAGAAGTCTTAAAGTTTTGGGACGAGGACAAAACGTTTGAAAAATCAGTGCATAACCGTGACGGTGCCGCCGAATTTGTGTTTTATGACGGACCGCCGTTTGCCAACGGCACACCGCATTATGGGCATATTATGGTCAGTTATGTTAAAGACGTGGTGGCACGCTTTCAGACGATGAACGGCAAAAAGGTTGAACGCCGCTTGGGGTGGGATTGTCACGGTTTGCCGGCGGAAATGTCGGCCGAAAAACAGCTCGGTGTTTCGGGACGTAAGCAAATTGAAGCTTATGGCGTGGAAAAATTTAATGATTTCTGCCGTAAAGATGTGCTGAAATATTCGGGCATCTGGGTTGAGATGTTTAAGCGTATCGGCCGTTGGGTTGACTTTAACCACGACTATAAAACAATGAATCTGTCGTTTATGGAGTCGGTGATTCATAATTTTAAGGCACTTTATGACAAGGGTTTGGTTTATGAAGATTACCGTGTGTTGCCGTATTCTTGGGCTGCCGAAACACCGCTTTCTAACTTTGAGGTAAATCTTGGGTATCGCGACAAGACCGATAATGCGATTACGGTTATGTTTAAGCTTGAAACGGGACAAAAAATTCTCGTGTGGACCACAACGCCGTGGACTTTACCTTCTAACCTGATGTTGGCGGTGGGTAAAGACATTGATTATGCGGTAATGGAAGAAGACGGCCAGCAATATATTATTGCAACCGCGCGTCTCGGCAGTTATAAAAAACAGCTCGAAAATGCCACAAAAGTCGGCACAATGAAAGGAGCGGATTTGTTGGGCTTGAGCTATGAGCCGATGTTTCCGTATTTTGCGGATTTGAAAGCCAAAGGTGCGTTTAAAGTGCTTTCGGGCGAGTTTGTTTCAACCGAAGACGGCACGGGCGTGGTGCATATCGCACCGGGTTTCGGTCAGGACGACTTTGAGGCCTGTCGTGCTTATGACGAGAATTTTCCGGTGGTTTGTCCGGTTGATGAGGCCGGTAAGTTCACCAATGAGGTAGCTGATTATGCCGGTCAGCAGGTGTTTGAAACAAATGAGCCGATTATGGCTTGGCTCAAAGCCAATGGTTTGCTCGTGAAAAAAGAGCAATATACGCATACTTATCCGTATTGTTGGCGCACCGATACACCGTTGATTTATAAGGCGATGAGTTCGTGGTTTGTGAAAGTAACCGATTTCCGCGACGAGATGGTGGCAAACAATCAGCAAATCAACTGGATTCCGGGGCATATTAAAGACGGTCGTTTCGGCAAGTGGCTTGAGGGTGCGCGCGACTGGTCAATTTCGCGTAATCGTTTTTGGGGAACGCCGATTCCGGTATGGAAGTCGGATAATCCGAAGTTTCCGCGCGTTGATGTGTTCGGCTCGCTTGAAGAAATTAAGGCCGCAACCGGCGTGTCGGTAGATAATTTACACAAACCGTTTATTGACGATGTGGTTTATCCGAATCCGGATGACCCGTCCGGCAAAACAATGATGCGTCGCGTGAGTGATGTGTTCGACTGCTGGTTTGAATCCGGCTCGATGCCGTATGCGCAAGTGCATTATCCGTTTGAAAATAAAGAGTGGTTTGAAAATCACTTTCCGGCTGACTTTATTGTGGAAGCCATCGACCAAACACGCGGCTGGTTCTACACATTGACCGTGTTGTCAACCGCTTTGCACAATCGTCCGGCATTCAAAAATTGCATTTGCACCGGTTTGCTGATGGCAGAAGGCGGGCAAAAACTCTCAAAGCGCCTGAAAAACTATCCGGACCCGAACGAAATCCTCGATACAATCGGTTCGGAAGCGTTGCGTTGGTTCCTTGTTTCATCACCGGTGCTGAAAGGCGGTAATGTCGCGGTGGATAAAGAGGGTAAGGAAATTGCCAAAGCGTCGCGTTCGGCAATGATTCCGCTGTGGAACGCGTTCTATTTCTTTACGCTTTATGCCAATGCTGAGGATTATAAAGCAAAAGAAATTACAACATCAAGCGAAGCGATGGATAACTACATTTTATCCAAACTTAAAGCGATGGGCGAAAAGCTCAAACACGGCTTTGAAACATACGATATTGCAGAAGTTTGCAACGAAACAGCCGCTTTTATGGAAATTTTGAATAACTGGTATATTCGCCGCACGCGTGAACGTTTTTGGCGTGGTGATGCGCAAGCGTTTGATACGCTCTACACCGTTTTGGTTAATGTGGCCAAGCTGACAGCACCGGTTATGCCGTTTATCTGCGAATATATCTATAAAAATCTGACCGGCGGCGAATCGGTTCACTTGTGCGATTATCCAAACTTGAGCGCAATCAATGCCGACGCAACGCTGATGTCGGAAATGGATTTTGTGCAGGATTTATGTTCTGCCGGCAAGTTCATTCGTGAAGAAAAGAATTTGCGTAACCGTTTGCCGCTCGCCAGTTTAACCGTTATCGGTGCGACGTTGTCGCCGGCATATCAGGAAATTGTCAAAGACGAGCTGAATGTTAAAGAAGTGCGTTTTGACGATAATTTAAGTAACTATGCTACCAAGAGCGTCTATCTTTATACGCCGCTTTTGGGTAAAACGCTTGGTAAAGATATGGGTGCGGTAATGGCGGCATATAAGCAGGGTAACTGGTCGCTTAATGCTGACGGAACCTTATCTATCGGCGGTAAAATGCTGACAAACGATTTGTTTGAAGTGCGTTTGGATATGAAAGACGGCGTGGCAGGGCAGGCATTTGCCGACAACAAAGCCGTTTTGACACTCGATACCAATGTAACCGATTCGCTCAAGCGTGAAGGTATGGCGCGTGATTTTGTGCGTTTAGTGCAAACATTGCGCAAGGATAAAGACTTCAACATCTCTGACCGCATTGAACTTTGCTATTCGACCAAAGATGCCGAATTGGCTCAAGCGCTGCAAGAGAATCAGAACTATATTGCCGAGCAGGTTTTGGCTGTAAAGGTTATTCCGGATTGCACCGGCGGTGCCAAAGGCGAAATCGAGGGAATTTCCGTTGCCTATGATGCGAAAGTAGCTTAAAAGCGCATTAATATTATGACTTGTCAACAGGTTAGCTTATGAGCTCTTTTGCCACGGTGCTAACCTGTTGTTTGCATCTTAATCTCATTATCTGCGAATATATTACAAAAAATATTCAATCTTTGGATAAAACAAAACAGCCACCGAAAGGTGGTTTTTTCGTGAATGGCGCGCTCTGGGCGATTGTCCTTCGCTAACGTTCACGACCCTTCGTCTGCGGCTCATTACTGCGCGCCGCAATCTCAGCATCGAACGCCAAAGCACCCCACATACAAAAAAAGCCACCGAAAGGTGGTTTTTTTCGTGAATGGCGCGCTCTGGGCGATTCGAACGCCCGACCCACAGCTTAGAAGGCTGTTGCTCTATCCTGCTGAGCTAAGAGCGCATTAAATAAATCAAACAAAAAATTACATAAAAAATCGGGCTTGTCAATCATATTTTGTAAATTTTTTGCATTTTGCGCTTGCAATTTATGTAAGATACTGTTATATTGATTTTTGTCAATTTTATAATTTAGAGTATTTTTATCAAAATATATGTTTCACAAAAAAAATTTAT